>CAISUR010000170.1 GCA_903888655.1 uncultured Bacteroidota bacterium
TGTCATTTTTTTACTTTTTTAAATTATTATTTATTTTTGATACTTGTTTTAATTGCGTATCGGCAATTAATTGGTCATTATTTTATTATTTGTATATTCCACACTATTTTAGCTGCTATTGCGCCATTTTTTTTCGCACTGAAAAGGAAATTTTCCACACAGAAAAGGAAATTTTCCACACTCAAAAGGTTTTTTCCCACACTGAAAAGGATTTTTTTTGCACAAAAAAGGATTTTTTCTTCACCTAAAAAATAGTTTTATTGTGGTGTTTAAATTTTTTTTAGCAAAAGCGGTATTTTTCTTGTCAAGAAAAAAATGTTTCTAGCACAATTATTTATTTTCTCAGGAAGAAAAAAAACTTTTTGCACCAACAAAAAATGTTTCCGTATCAGAAAAAAATGTATCTGCACCTCAAAAATTAAATTTCCTATACTGAAAAAAATAGCTCGAGTCTCCAAATCTATTTTTCTAGGGTAGCAATCCATTTTTATTTCCGCAACTGTTTTAGAACGTGGTTGATTTCAAATGTAAAAAGTGTTTTTGAGCTATAAAATACTACATTTTGTTATTTTGACTACACATTTGTAGTACTCAAATGCTCAAAAAAAAGAGAAAATGTTGCTTTTTTAGTTTTTAATTTTTTTTTGATGGAGATGACACATTTTTAAAACCCTTATGAATACTGACTTTTTTTATTGATTTTAAAAATATTTTCTTAAATTGCCTTATTAAAAAAAGTGAAACGCACTTTTTTGATGCAAAACGTCAGGTAAAGGGCAGATCTGTAAAAAGTAGTACTATGATTAGAGTGGCAGTGGTAGAAAAAGTAGGTTTTAGAAGAGAAGGTTATGCGCTTTTGTTGCAACAGTTCAAACATTGTGATGTGGTACTTCAAGCTAAAAGCGAAGAAGAATTAGGTTCCAAAATGGCCAAGACGCCGGTTGATGTTGTGGTGTATTATAGTGATGCGGCTTCCGAAAACCATTTGGAAACCATTGCAGCATGGCAACACCAGCATCCTGAGCTTAAAGTGTTGTTGATTCCGCCTGCTTTTGACCATGACGCCTATACTAAAGCCGTTCAAAGCAAGTCGTTGGGGTATCTTAAAATGGAGAGCACCAGCCAACAATTGAAAAAAGCCATTCTAGGCTTGCACCGCAATGGCTATTATATAGATAAGAGAGTGTTGCACCAGTGGAAAACGGGTAGCGATAAGCAAAAACAGCTGAAGCCAAATGAAAAAGCCATCGCTATAAATATCACGGAACAAGAACTGATTATACTGCAAGATTTGATCAGAGCAAAGAATATGCATGAAATTGCCGAGAAACATACTATTACTTATAGTACGGTGCGCACCCATCGCAGGAATATTATAAAAAAGACGGGTGAGACCACACTGGTCAGTGCTTTAGTATTTCTAATTATCAACAAAGTGTTTACCTTAAAACAATTGGGGCTACAATGTATAATAGCACTGTGCTTACTATTTAGTAGTTTTGATTGTGCAGACGATAGCAACAACGACGACGATTTGGAACGAAATTATCGTTATGAATGGGTAAAGGTGGGATAGGTTTATTTTTATATATTTGAGGAATGAATAAAGTCTGACGTTTGTCAGACTTATACACCCAAATAAGGGTAGATAAGTCTGATTTTGTCAGATATATATACAAGTTAGCAGATATACTATGCGAAACCCTGAAAAGAGTGATTAAGTTAATTAAATTTAAAATTTAGAAAATTATGGAGATTCCTGAAAGCCTAAAAAGAATGATTGAATTTCAAGAAAAAATTTCCAAAAATCTACCAAAAAATCTACCAAATTTTGATCATTTAAAATTAAATCCATTTTTAAATTCAGATTTTTATAAATCAATCCAAAGAATTTCAA
>CAISUR010000171.1 GCA_903888655.1 uncultured Bacteroidota bacterium
TTTCGGGTTCGTTTGTTAAAAAGCCATTCTTCCCAACCAAACCCAGTTTCGGCTTCGTAGAGTAAACCATTACATTTTCCAAAAGTTCCAGATGGAGTAATCCAATCATTGGTATTATAAGTTAATCGTGTGTAATATTTTTCCATGATAGATCTGTTAAGGGACTTCATCACAAATTAAAACCAGAACATGAAAAACCTTGGTAAAAAATACTCCCGAAAGTACTTTCTAATATTTTATAAACGGTAAGTGATTGAAAAACAAAAATCTATTTAAAAACAAAAAATGCCTATTTAGGCATTTTTGAGAGATTATGTGTATTATTTTTCTTTGAAGAAATCAGAATTTAGTTTAATTTCTTTAATTCGTTTATCAGTTTCGTTCTTTTGAGATATGATAATTTGGTCTTCTTCTATGTGAAAAATTGAGTTGAGCTTAAAGAGAAGACTATTAAAAACTAAATCTCTTTTCTTTACTACAGCAGCAAAATTATCTTGCTTGTCATTTTCAAAAAAAATATTGAGTTGATTCAGTTGTATGAATTGATGGCTATGTTCAAGTAAATATAAAAGAAATTTTTCTTCCATAATGTCTAGATTGGAAAGCGGTTTGGATTTATAAAAGAATTTCTTTTTTGATTTGACGTAAACAATTTGATTGTAATTTTTGTTTTTGAAATAAGTAATTGAAAAATATGATACTATTGAAAGCAACAATACAATTCCGAAAAGTGACATATATTCTGTATAAGGTTTTACATAAAACGTTTCAGTTTTTATAGGATGTTTTAATGCCGATTGCAAAGGTTGAATATTTTCTACTAGATGATTATAGGCGGAAAGATTGTTTAGTGCGACTATATTTTTTGTAGAATCATCATAATACATTTTAAAGGAAGAAATAAAATCATTGTTTTTATAATAGGTTACTTTGTTATTAAGTACATCTATTTCAACAATTTGCTCGTTAGTTAAAAAATATAGCTTGTTATTGGCACAAAAACTAAAATCTATTACTGATTTTGAAATAAAATCATATAGAGCTTCATTATATTTTCCCAAAACGCTCCAATCTAAAGTTTTTAAATTGAGTTGGTAGAGATTTTTCTCTTTTTCATAAGTTGAAGGAACGGTTTTGTCACATCCGCCAAATAAGAATAATGATTTATCGGTTATAATTCCGTTTGAACTTGATCTTGGAGTGGGTCTGTTTTCTTCTTTAGTTGGTAACTCAAACCATTCGTTTAGTTTAAAACTATAATGTGTAATTATGTTTTTATTGGTGAATAATCCATAACCTCCAAATAAACATATTTGCTTATTATAAACAAATGGTAAAGCTCCATATTGATTTTTTTGTAAAAAAGAATTGTCTATTCTAACAATAGAGTCATTTCTATATTCTAAAACTACACCACATCCTTCATGCACTAAATAGGTATGTTTGTTAATGTTGAAATGATAATTGTATTTGCTTAAAGATTCTGGATATTCCGTATGTTTTAAAATTGTTGGGGTTTTTAATGCTCCTTTATAAACCAAAGAATCATTTATAATAGTAATTGGTTCGCCTGATTTAGCATCTTTAAAAAAACAAATGTTTTCTGATTTAGGTATTTGTTGTGAGAAAACAAGAACTGTTGATAATAGTAGAATAATTTTATACACTTTCTTTTTTATTACAAAA
>CAISUR010000172.1 GCA_903888655.1 uncultured Bacteroidota bacterium
AAATCTTGATTTAAATTCTTCACCCGATATCGCACAAACTATTGCAGTGACTTGTTTAGGTCTAGGAGTTGAGTGTAATTTGAAAGGATTACACACCTTAAGAATAAAAGAGACAAATCGTTTAGAGGCACTTAAAACAGAATTAACCAAACTTGGTGCGCTTGTTATTATAACCGAATCTACTTTGAAAATAGAGTCCACCACCGCGCTAAACAAGAATATTGCAATAAATACTTATCAAGATCACCGAATGGCAATGGCTTTTGCTCCTCTGGCTCTTAAAGTTCCCATTAAAATTAATGATGCCGAAGTAGTTTCTAAATCGTATCCAGCGTTTTGGAAGGATTTGAAAGCATTAGGATTTCTAATTTCTGAGGAAACTTCCGTGTAATTGTAAGAGTTTGTAGCAAAATCAAAAATAAAAGCTAAAAGACTTGACAACGCCTATCTCACCATCGTATATTTGCACGCTGAATTATTGATAGAAAAGTGGTTAACACTTAATATTATTCTATTCCTAAACTTTTAAATTTTTTTTAATGAAATTATCTCATTTTCAATTCAACTTACCAACCGAACTTTTAGCTGAATTTCCTGCAGAAAACCGTGACGAATCTCGTTTGATGGTTGTCGATAGAAAAAAAGGAACTATTGAACATAAATTGTTTAAGGATGTTATCGATTATTTTGGAGAAGGTGATGTTATGATACTAAACAACACTAAAGTTTTTCCTGCAAGAATGTATGGTAATAAAGAGAAGACTGGTGCTAGAATTGAAGTTTTTTTATTACGAGAATTAAATTCAGAACAACGTCTTTGGGATGTATTAGTTGATCCTGCTCGCAAAATTAGAATTGGAAACAAATTATATTTTGGCGATGATGACTCATTAGTGGCTGAAGTAATCGATAACACGACTTCTAGAGGGAGAACTTTGCGTTTTCTTTATGATGGTTCTTATGATGAATTCCGAAACAAATTGACTGAACTTGGTGAAACTCCAATACCAAAATACATTAATCGTGAGGTAACTCCTGAAGATGCCGAACGTTATCAAACGATTTATGCAAAAGAAGAAGGATCAGTTGCGGCTCCAACTGCTGGTTTACATTTTTCTAAACATCTTTTAAAAAGATTAGAAATTAAGGGTGTTAACTTTGCCGAAGTGACTCTTCATGTAGGTTTAGGGACGTTCAATCCTGTTGAAGTAGAAGATTTATCTAAACATAAAATGGATTCTGAAGAATTGAAAATTGATCAAAAAGCTTGTGATATTGTAAATGCTGCTAAAGCTAACAAAAAACGAGTTTGTTGTGTGGGTACTACTTCAATGCGTGCCATTGAAAGTTCGGTTTCTTCTCAACGTACCTTAAATCCATTTGATGGATGGACCAATAAATTTATATTCCCACCTCATGATTTTAGTATTGCCGATGCAATGATTACTAATTTTCATACTCCAAAATCAACTTTATTAATGATGATTTCTGCTTTTTGTGGGCATGATTTAATGAAAAAAGCCTATGAAGAAGCTGTGAAAGAAAAATATAAATTCTATTCTTACGGTGATGCAATGCTAATTTTATAATTAGATCAATATAATAGTAAAAAAATAATCCCAGCAGTAATGTTGGGATTTTTTAAATGTAATAGTAGCTAGGGATTAAAATTTATAGCGTTGTTCTTTTCTCATAATTCTTTTTTCTATTTTTACAAAATTATTATAGTATCGATACACAAATTATACCACTTCAATAGATAATTAAACAATCATGGATTTTAAAAACACTTTAGAATACGCCCAAAGTCTTGATGCCCTAGACGAATTAAAAGAGTATAGAAAAGAATTTATCTTTCCACAGCACAATGGAAAAGACGTGATTTATTTTACTGGAAATTCATTAGGACTTCAACCTACAAAAGCAAAAACATATGTTGATGAAGTGATGAATGATTGGGCGAACTTAGCAGTTGAAGGACATTTTTATGCCATCAAGCCTTGGTGGGATTATCATGAAAGGTTTGCAGAACCTTTGAGTAAGATTGTGGGAGCAAAACCAACAGAAGTTACTGTAATGAATACATTAACAATAAATCTTCACTTGTTGATGGTGTCATTTTATCAGCCAACAAAAACCCGATATAAAATCATTTGTGAGGAAAAAGCATTTCCTTCTGATCAATATATGTTTCAAAGTCAAGTCGGTTTTCATGGTTACAAACCCGAAGATGCTATAGTAGAAATAAAGCGAAGAGAAGGCGAGCACAATATTAGATTGGAAGATATTCTGGAAAAAATTGCGGAAGTAGGAGAGGAGTTGGCATTGGTTTTATTTGGTGGTGTAAATTATTATACGGGTCAAGTTTTTGATATGAATACTATTGCTGAAGCTGGACATAAAGTGGGAGCAGTAGTAGGATTTGATTTAGCGCATGCTGCAGGGAATATCCAATTAAATCTTCATGATTGGGAGGTAGATTTTGCAGCATGGTGTTCCTACAAATATATGAATTCAGGGCCTGGCAATGCCTCTGGTTGTTTTGTTCATGAAAAGCATCATCATGCTAATTTGCCCCGTTTTGCTGGCTGGTGGGGACACAATAAAGAGCGTCGATTTAAAATGGAACCTAACTTTGACCCTGTTCATGGAGCAGACGGTTGGCAGGTGAGCAATTTGCCTATCCTTTCTTTAGCACCTTATTTGGCCTCCGTTGAAATGTTTGCAGAAGTGGGCATGGAAAAGTTAATCGCCAAAAGAAATCAAATTACCTCCT
>CAISUR010000173.1 GCA_903888655.1 uncultured Bacteroidota bacterium
CTCACAATCGTTTTGCCGTTGTTTTTGAGTGCTACGACATAATTACCACTTTGTAGCGCTGCAAGGCTAAAAGTTGCCATTAAAATAGTAGTAGCTGCGGGTTGTGTTGAAATCACTTCTTTGCCCGATATATCATAGATGCTGATGGTATTAATGACTTCTGTGCCTTTGTAGGTAAGATTTAATTCATTTTGAGCTGGATTGGGACTAATTATAAAACGAGTGCTTGATGAAGCAGTAAAGGATTCGTTTGCAAGCATACAGCCCGCTATAGGTACATTGGTTGGTGCGGACACACCAGTAGTAGTACCGTTACCCAATTGCCCATTATCATTAGCACCCCAAGTATATAAAGCACCATTGCTTTTTAGTGCCACTACATGTTCACTTCCTGCTGAAACACTAACCCAATCGGAATCGGTACCCACTTGAACTGGAATGTAGGTATTGGTTGTGGTACCAGTACCCAACTGACCTACATCATTTTTACCCCATGCCCACAAAGTACCATCTGTTTTGATACCCAAAGAAAAACGAATACCTGCCGTTATTTTACTCCAAGTACCGGGGATTTGATTTGGAAAAGAAGGTAGATAAGGATTAGTTAAACCATCGTGACCCGCTTCTCCGCTGCCACTATCACCCCATGCCCATAATGTTCCGTTTGTTTTTAAAGCCAAAATGTGATTCTCACCCGAGGCTATGTTACTCCAATTGGTATCAGTACTTATTTGCGTTGGAACTTGATAAACCGAAACCGAAGAATCTCCTAACATGTGACCGCCATTTGCTCCCCAGCCCCATAAGGTGCCATTATTTTTAAGCGCAAAACTGGTTCTGTCTTGGCTTACAGTAATGCTTTTCCAATCGGTATCGGTACTAATTTGAACGGGAGAAAGTACGTTGGCACAACAATTATTGTTCCCTACCTGATAAAAATCGTTTTGCCCCCAACCCCAAAGGGTATTATCGGTCTTTAAAGCGATGGTTTGAGATTGACTGGATATCACATCTTTCCAGTTGCTTGCATTCCCTACTTGAACGAAAGTATCTGAATTAGGAAAATTACTGCCAATTCCTAACTCACCATAAAGGTTGTATCCACAAGCCCACAAGGTACCATCATTTTTAATAGCAAAAGTATTGACATAACAGTTTTTTACTAACTGCCAATTGTTTTGATTAGAGAGCAATATCGGGCTGTATTCATCAAAGTCAGTAGCATTATTTAACTGACCCCAATTACCAAAACCCCAGCCCCATATAGAACCGTCAGATTTAATTCCATAAGTATTCCCATAACCTGCACCTGCCTTCGAAAAACATTGAGAATGTATGGCAGTACTATAAAAAAATAAGAATAGTATGCTAATTTTAGATAGTAAATAGTTTTTCATTATAAAGAATTTTAAAAGTTTAGTAAAAATAAGTAAAAGAGGTGAATTAATCCACCTCTTTTTTTACCTAATTTATCACTCAATGATTAATTTTTGTTGTGCTACGATGTTGCCATTCGATTGCACTAACACAATATAGATTCCCGCAGGATACGTGTGGGTAAGTATCGTTACCGACCCATTTGCCTCTGTAACGGTAGAGGTATTAATGCTTCTACCGGTTAAATCTAACAATTCAATAGTAGTATTGCTGTCTAAACCGGTGTAGGCAATAGTAACTTCCTCTTTGGCTGGGTTGGGCGCCATGATTACCGAAAATTTAGTTTCATCAGTACCCTGAACGGACATATTGTTCTTTCCTTCCATTCGAATACAGGAGGGTAAATCTATACTGAAATCGGTAATACACGGTTGTCCTTCTTTGGTCAAGCCCTTGATTTGTAGATGAACTGTGCCGCCAGTAAAGTTTCCTATCGGAATAATGTTAAAATGATAGCCCGATGTTCCCGTAACGATACTAAAACCTGAGGGAATAATAACCACATCATTATTGGGTGCTACTATCGTAGCGTTGATGGTGTTCCCCGAGTTGTTGGCGACACTCAACCCTACATCAAACGAACAAAATTTAGTATCGCTTTTTATAATTTCTTTAGGGTAAACCTCAATAGCACATTTTTCACATTCGGTTATGCTCACGTCTAATGGGTCACTAGTTAAATCGCAATGCCCTGTCGTAATTTCTAAATGATAGGTACCCGATTGGTTCACCACGACTGGCGATGGAAAGGAATTATGACCATTTAAGAAGGAATTATGACCATTTAATACGGTAGCACTCTAAAATTTTTGTTTTTCGGTAATTTTAAGTAGTACCGGTACTATTAAACCAACTATTACGCCGAGACAAACACAGCCAATAGCAATTGAAAATAGTTGCATAGAAACAGTTTTTGAGTAAACTAATTCTAGTACAATAGTTATCAAGATGACAAAACTTATAGCTATGGATGAACCTATAAGAAAGCTACAAATCCAGCTATTTTTTTGAGCAACTTTGTACACCCTTTCTAATCGTTGTTGTTTAGTTTTCATAGTGTTGTTTTTTTTTATCCCTAGAAGGCATCTTCTTTCATCATGAAATGTGTTCGAAGATGCACTACCTAGGGACCCCAAAAATTTTATGTATAGCAGCGATTTTTTTATTGTAAATTTAGGGTTACTTTCTATTTTCTTAGTTAGAATGATTTATAATACTATCACATTTTTAGAGTATTAGAGTGCAATTATGCTGACTTTAAAAAGCATTATTGCTAGAACCCTCCCTCCTATTTTATTCGCGATTGTAATTTTAATTCACGAACTTCGTTGTCAAACCCTCATAGGCTATAGTGCTTATTCTATTGCCTTTGGCGTCGCAATCTTCAGCCCAAACTTGAGTTTCAAAAGTGATTTCTCCCGAAAAAGTAGTTCCACCAACAAACTCTCCTGGATTTAAGTAAGTGTTGCCTTTGGAGCGCAAAACTTTCCCACACACAGTCGTCACTACTTTTGTAAAATCGACATAAAGTTTTTTATTGGTTAAATTTTTTACTCCCCAAAAAACACTTTGCTTTCCTAAACTAACTTCAATTTGTTTGCAGGCAATAACTTGCACATGGGTTCCTGGATCAAACACGAGTTGATTACAACCTGACGGACATTTTTGCGCGAACATTGAGACACTAAATACTAATATCCCCATAAATAATAATTTTTTCATACTACTTTATATTTAAAATTTATACCTACTCTCCCAGTTTTCGGCTTCCCTGTTTTTTTCTATCCTTAGCAATAATTTAATTCTTACTAAGAATAGAATTTAAAATAAATAGTTACACTTTTTTGTTCTACTCTTTTCAATTTTAATAATATTGAACAACTGTTTTTTCCCAATTCCCATTTTTCCAAACTTCTTCTATGTGTTTGAAATCACCTTTTTTTGGAATTTTAAAGAAACCTTGCTCTAATCGGTCACAAGTACCATCGGTATAGCATGTTCTACGTTCATAATGACCATCTGAAAATAATGTGTAAGTTCTTTGACTAAAAACTTTAGCAACACATATTGTTACTTTCGAAGAATGTACATGCGCAGTAGTAATTAAAGAACATGATAAAGCCAATAAAATAATTAAAATTATTTTTTTCATAATATTTTTGTCAGTGATTATAGTGCTGACACCGCACTTTTTATTTAACCTACTCTCCCAGTTTTCGGCTTCCCTGTTTTATTTTAACCCTCAAAGCACTTTAAACCCTTCGAGGGTTGGATTTTTAAAATTTAATCTTATCTTCTAAAATTCTGACCGCAAGTCATGAAATCTAGAACTGATGTTCTGAAATCTGGAACTGATGTTTTACTTTTGAGAGCTTCTGTTCTAAAATTGAGAACTCGTGTTCTGAAATTCACTACTACTGTTCTAAAATTGAGAACTCGTGTTCTGAAATTCACTACTGCTGTTCTAAAATCGAGAGCTCGTGTTCTGAAATTCACTACTGCTGTTCTAAAATTCACTACTGCTGTTCTAAAATTGAGAGCTCGTGTTCTGAAATTAAGAACACGAGTTCTTTTTAATTATACAGCTCCTTTTTTCTTTCCTTGCGCTTTAAATCGCTCGCTAATTAATGCAACCATTTCTTTTACGCTGGCATTATTTTTTGAGGATGATTTCAAGCTGGCATATACTTCACTTGACGCTCCCATAATGTCGATGCCTGCTGCAGCCATAGTATCATCTATCAGTTCGAGCATGCTGGCAACTGCTACTCTAACTCCCAGTAGGTTGTTGGCTAAGTTTACATCTTTTTGAAACTCTGCTACATTGAAATTGGCTTTCAATTCGTTCGGAAAAGCAATGGCGCCTTCTAAACATTGATTGGCATAGGCGACACTTTTTGGTCCCATGTTGCCGTAGCTTTTTCGTTCGGCTTCGGGCAAACTGATTAGAAAAGGCATTTGTGCTTTTGCCTCGTTAATTTTTGTTAACGCCGCAGTTTTTGCTGCAGCAGTAAAATCGGCTGAAATTTTGTTAGTTCTTGCCATGATTAAAAAATATTTTTGGTTAGTGCCTACTCTATTAAGGATTTTCGGCTTTGTCCTTTTGTTATGAAATTATTTTTTGATTTTTCCATTAGATCCAAACCCTATTATATAATTTAATGCTGTAATTAAATTTCCATCTTTGATTAAAGAATTGTCAAAATCTTTTCCAAACGTTAATGTTAAAACTTGATTTTTACCTAAATCATAAGAAGCATTTAAAACAACTCTCCAACTTGGGTCAATAGAATTCTTGTTTAATACACTTCTATATAAACCTTCGGTACTTATTGATAATTTTTGTTTAGCTTGTTCTTTGTAAATTAATCTAAAACCACTATCAAAAGTCGAAATGTTTTTAGTGTCGAGTAACCCAGTTACATCGGCAAGAATTTTATCAGGTTGATATAAGTATCTTGCTATACCGAGAAAACTCCACGCTTTACCAGTATCATAAGTTCCTGTTAGCCATGCACCAGATTTTGACACACTACTTCTATTAAAGGTTTGTTCCTGAAAGTCAACCACACCACCAGCTGTAAAATCTAAAAAGAAACCTTCTCTATTGAATTTTAAATCTGTTGCTTGTGCTTTGATTTTATCAAGGAGGTCTGATTTAGTTTTAGCATCTGCTTCTTTGTTTTCTTTATCTAATTGTTGTTCTCGCATTGCTATAAGAACATTGATTTCTTGCAGTTTTATGCGCTTTTGGTCTTCAGACAAGCTGCTACTATTAATATCTATCCGCATATTTATATATGTATTTCTTACCAAATCCTTGTCGTAATCTACTTTTGTCCTATCATTAATAGCTTTTTGATCATTATGTATTGAATTTAATTTTTTTGTAGTTACACTATCAAATTTGGGTCTTAAAATCGAGAATTTTATTCCAACTCCTAGTCTTGTAACTTGAGGAACAGTAGAATTATTCTGCAACTCATTGGAAATTCCCATTGAGAAAGTAAAAGTTTGTTTAAAAACATCTATAAATTTTTCTTGATTTAAATCATCTGTTGACATTGGTTCTTTGCTAAAAAGTGTATAAGGCAATATTTCAAAACCATATTTTGAAGGGATAGTGGTAAAATTATTCGAAGCATTTTGAATAGAAGCTGCAAAAGATGTCAAATCGGTTGGTCTGTCAATACTGCTTGGCGAAATTCCTAATAAATTAAAGGCAACAGAAGAAGGTGCAACCAAAACATCAACACTTGGTTCTGTTTGAGAATAAGCTATAATACTAATGCAACTCATTACTAAAAAGAATATTTTTTTCATAATTTAAGGTTTTAAGATTAATACATAAAAATGGAATAGTTAACCTCAATTGTATCTCCAATAGAGTTAAACTTTATCTTATCAATAATTGGATATGTTATTGTTCCTTTACCGCCATTGATAATTAAACTTGCTTTGAAATCTACTGGAAAAGGTTTGGTTAAGTCGGTACTGGTAATAGCTGAATAAATATCAAGCGTTTTACTCATCAAATTTGAATTTGTATCAATCGGATGGTCTATTATGGAACCTCCAACTTTATCAAGATTGCCTAATGTTTTCTTTTCTAAATAAACACCTGATGTAGCGATAACACCAACGTTATAAAACAATAATGAAAAAGTTACAACATCGTCTGGATTAGATTTTAATTTATATAAATCTACCCATATAACTTTATCCTCACTTACTATAATGTTGTCTGTTGAATTAATTTCTTCTGATGCACTAATAAGTTTACTAATCTTTGAATTATCTAATTTGAATAATTTTTTAATACTCATAATTATTGATTTTTTAAAATTTACCTACTCTTTACAGGATTTTCGGCTTACCTCCTAATACAATTTTTATCCGTTTACTAGTGCAAAGTGCATGGGGTCTTTTCTTCCCAACCAGTTTTGTCCACAATAAATATTGGAGTTTACCATTACCGATATAAAATCGGCACTCCATTTTCCGGCAGATGCCAGAGGGTTATCGGCAGCATTCAGGTCGATGGCACAACCCCAACTGTGAACAGAATACACGCTTTTGCTACCACGAACTAACCTAATGTTGAAACAACCATCAAAGGTTTTTATCTCAGTATGCAGGTTTAGTTGTTGCAGTCTGGCAAAAGCCACTTGCAACTTGGGTTGAAAATCTTTGTGGATATAAATACTGGCTTTTGGAAACCAAGCAAACTCTTTTTTGACATCCCATTTTATCATCCATTTCGATTCAAAATGGGCATCTTTTGGACTGCCATATAATGCGGTTAATTGTTCTTGTGCGTTCATGTTTTTTTTATTTTATTATTACTTTGTTTTTTTTGTGGATGCACAGTTGAAAACATTTATTGAAAATCTGTGAATCCGTGGCCAGTTATTTTGCGGTCGATATTTTATTAACTGCATAAGGTATTACGCCAATTCCAAGTGATAAAAGAACGTTGGTTAAATGGGTTAAATCCACATTTTTGTCACCATCAAAATAATTATACATCCAAAAGGAACTTAAACTTGCTGCAATGCCGACTGAAACAAGTCCAGATATAAAAGCGATTAGTCTACTGGTGCTTTTAGGTTGAATCGTTTTTGGCACAAATGGCGAAGGTGCAGCAGTATCTGTAGCAGGTGGATTTACATTGGTTACTCCCGTTGCAGCTGGTTTAGGCTTTTCGGCTAGTGCTGGATTGTTTTCAGAGACTTCAATGGTGGTGTTTTCTTTTAGCGCATCGCCAACTTTGTAACTTTCTTTATTGAGTTTCCAAAAAAGAATTACCAAAATAAGTGCAAACAAAATCACAGGTAAATAAGCCAAAAATTGTTCAAGTGATGAAATGCTTCGAGGAATTTGGTTTTCTTGTGCAACGGATGGAAATGTTATGAAAAGCATTCCGATAAATACTAGTTTAGTTTTCATGTTTTCTATGTTTTAAAGTTCCTGACAAACCTACTCCCAAACCCAAAACACCACAATAGGGAAACCCCTAATTAATTTGAGGATTTTCCCTAATTGCCTAAAAACATGAATAGTATTGATTGTTTTAACCTTTTTTTGCTATTTTAGCCAGTAAAATATGATGTAGGGGTTTTCCTTGAAGTAATTAGGGGTTTCCCTAATTGTAGATTAAGAAAATTTCAAATCTTTGTGGAAAATTAATTAAACTTTAAAAAATTAGAAATTATGAGAAAAATTGTAGTATTATTAATTGCTGTATTAGCATTTGTTGGTTGTAAGGAATCAAGTGTTAAAACAAAAAAAGAAGATATTCAGAAAAAAGTTACTAAAAATCCTAAATGCGATGAGCTTTCCAGATTAAAAACAGATGAAGAAATAAAATTATGGATTGATCAAAATAAAGATGAACTTTGTGATGGCACATTGTTTGAATGCATTTTAGAGGCCCACAAAATAAGCTTTCAAGATTATTATATTATGGTTAAAGACTATTGGAAATTAGCCAATCCAAAATATAAAAGCTTTACATGGCTTGAAATTAAAAATAAAATTCAAGACAGATGTTATCCAGATTATTTGGGATTTAAAATCGATAATAACAATGACATTACAGATTTAAAAATTACATCATTTACAACCACTGAAACATGTTATTCTATTCCATTGTTTAAAGCAATTGATAAAATTAATAATGGGCTAAAAGATACTGATGAGTTTTTTTTTACAAAAGGACTTGTTGGAGGTAAAGAAAAGATAATATTTTTTATTGATAATAGGAGCCTAAATAATATTTTCTTTTTGGATATATCAGATAACCCAACCTTTCAATTATTGTAAAGTAATAAATTATATTTTTTAATCAAAACCTTAATAAATGATCTGTTTTTTTTATTCCATAAACTTTATTAAGGTTTTGATTTTTTCTACTTTTTTAATTGCATCTTTATTTTTAAATAAAAGAAAAAAA
>CAISUR010000174.1 GCA_903888655.1 uncultured Bacteroidota bacterium
ATTGCGGGGAACATGTGGGGAATATGTTTTAATAAAAAACCCGCAAACCTATATTTTATAGTAGTTTGCGGGTTTTATTTTGTGACCTTGACTGGATTCAAACCAGTAACCTCTTGAGCCGTAATCAAGTGCGCTATTCAGTTGCGCCACGAGGCCTTTTTTGTGGGTGCAAATATAGCTATAAAAAAAGAACTTGCAAATCATTTATTAAAAATATTAGTTCAATTTTGACAGAAGTGTACTAAAGTTTTTTTACTTTTCTAAAGCTCTTTTAGTTACATAATATCGCCAACCAATAATTGCCAATTGCCATTTTTTTGCCTTAGCTAAATCTAATCGCCTTTTTGTAAAACTTGGCAATAGAAGTATATTTAGTTTGGCTAGAATCTTGAACATAATAAATTTTATCTTTTTAAACTAAAATGACCTTTAGCGCTTCTTCCATCATCAAATTTGATATTGTACCAATAATCATCCGCTGGAGCTAATTGCCCATTGTAGGTTCCATCCCAACCATTACCCAAAGGGGTTATTTGTTTTATCAACTTACCAAAGCGATCATAAATATGAATAATTGAATTGGCATAAAATTGGGCATTAGCACCTTTTATATTCCAAGTATCATTATAGCCATCACCATTTGGTGTGAAATATTGTGGCACACCTAAAACGGATATTGTTTGTTCTGCAATACCGCAACCATTCAAATCTTTAACATACACCGTGTGAATTCCCCATGGAACATTTTCAAAGAAGTTGGACGTTTGGTAAGGTCCATAAGAATCTTCAATACTATAAACATAATTTCCATTTCCAGTAACTAAAACTTCCACAGTATCAATATCGGTTAAATCAACAATATTTACATGCTCAATAGTAGCTATTACAGATGAATTTACAGTAATTGTTCTTGTTTTAGAACAGCCTTGTACATTGGTTACCACAACAGAATAAGTTCCTGCTGCACTAACCGTTAATGAATAATTAGTAGCGTTTGGAATGATAGCATTATTCAAATACCATTGATAGGTATAAGCATTTGTTGGAATTCCATTTAGCACACCTGCATTTATTGTTGTCGTAAAAGTTGGAAGATTAGTACATACCAATTCATTTGCCCAACCGTTAGGATTTAGGTCTATTTTAGGAGTTGGATTTACCACAAATTGTAATGTTGTGGTAGCAGGACAACTCGTATTTATTGGATTGGTAACGGTAACCAAAACATTTTGAGTTGCTGAACTAAATGTAGGAGGTAAATGATTTAAAACCGTTCCGTCTTGAAGGGTAAACGATATGTCCATTCCAGTTTGTGAACCTAATAAAATGGATTCAAACGTGGTAGTATCAAATGGATATAGTCCGTTCTGTAATGCAGGATCAGCTTCGTCATCACATTGAGTTAGCGTTGCAGTTAATGTACTTGGCGTAAAGACTTGTGGCAATTTATCTACAATAAAATCAATCGTTTCTTCATCATAACAAGGACCATTAGAGGCTTGTGTCACATTATTAGTTACTCGAACCGTTATTGTTTGATTTGTATTAACTGTAAAAGAAGGTATTGGATTTATTAATGTACCCGTAGCATCATAATAAGTAACCGTTTTATTAGTTTGTCCATTTAAAATAGACGCTTCTAATGTTGAAGTGTCGAATGTAAAACTACCATCTTGATCATCATCGCAATGACGAATAATATTAGTTGCATTAACTGGATTAGCGACTGGAAGTGCCTCTACTGTCAGGGTGATAAATGGGCCTAATCCATAGCAACCCTGAAAATTATTACTGTCGACTCGAACATAAATCAACATTTGGTTTAGCGTTGTATTTCGATAAGCTGATATATTTGTTATTGGATTAATTTGCGAAAGAGCATCTGCATTCGACGCATAATAACTTATAGTATAATTAGAATTAGGTAGCGGTAATTGATTATTGATGTCATTTGTTACACTACTAAAATCAAAGACTGATGTTCCGTCTACATCTGTTGAAATTCCTGTAACAGCATCATCACAAAGCGTAAAATTCCTGTGGAAAGTAGCTGCATTTATTTGAGTTACTGAAACAATTAAATTTATTTGAGCTACTCTAAAACAATTGTTTGCATTTTCAACTCGAACATATACAACATCATTAAAAGCAACAGAATTATTATATGCAATTGGATTATTAATTTTTACTAAAGGATCATTGGTATTTGCTCCCGTTAAAGTAGTGAAATACGTGAATGTTTCAGTAGCAAAATTTGAAGATATTTGTGCATTATTTACCGTTAAATTAAAAGCGGCAATACCATCTGTATTATCATCGCATTGTTTTAAAGTAATTGGTGTAGTAACTATAGGCAAGGCATAAGTGGTAAGCTTTCCTCCACTAGAATATAGACCACATGAATTTCCATTTTTATTTAAAAAAACACGGTATTGATAACCACTCATTGTTGGACTTACATTTGCAGCTGTTAAGGAATCGGTCGTTGCTCCCGAATAAGTTGCGTTATTTGTTAGGTTAGTCCAAGTAAGTCCATTATCAGTTGAAACTTGCCATTGATAACTTGTAACCGAATTAGAAACGATCGTAAATGTAGCCGATTGCAATTCACATACAATGACATCGACAGGCTGTGTAGTAATGGATATTGGCGCAGCAGTAATGTAATTTACATTTGGAATTGTATAACCAAAACCACTAGTTACAATTCCAAGTGAATTAACCAATGGGGGCGAGGTGGCTCCCAATAAACCATCGTTGTTTGCATCCGTAAAACCAGCTTCAATTACATCAGAACAACCATCGCCATCACTATCTAAATCAATATAATTGTATAAAGTATCTCCATCTGTATTGGCAACGGTATAATTTAGAATGCTACTATCGGGTGTTGTTTCTAAAGTATCGGCTAATCCATTGGTTCCAAATGTGTTTCCATCAATTATACCATCTAAGTTGGAATCTGTTGCTCCCGAACCTGATTCATTCAAGTCATAAATTCCATCATTATCAGAATCTAAATCCAAATAATCTACAATTCCATCATGATCAGTATCTACTGGGTTTAAACCAGTGCCATATGCATCATCTACACCATCATGATTGGCATCAACATTTGATTTAGGAATAAAAGTTGCTCCTTGTGCTTCAATATTATCCGGAATACCATCATTATCACTGTCTAAGTCCAATTGATCAGGAACTCCATCTCCATCAGAATCTTTTGGTACACATGAAGCTATTAATTTAAATGTAGCTTTATCTTTTACTGAATCTGAAAGATTTTTATGAGTGAAAATTAAAGTATTGGAATCATTGGTTAAAAACTTGAAGGTACCAGTTCCAGCCGGTAAAGGAGTAGTGCTGTTTAGTCTAAATCGAATTTCAAATGAAGAATATTGCGTGATTCCACTTTCATAAATTCCATCATAGTTAGTATCAATCAATAGTTGGTTATTCGGATTTAAAACAGTTATTGTTTTATTAATTGGAGAATTTAAGATGAAATCACCATTAGAATCTATTAAATCAGTTGCGTTTGCTATATTAACATATTCCATATCCAAAGCAATGGGTTGCGTAAAAGTCATAGAATATTTTACATAATTTGTTTTTCCAGCAGGAACATCGGTTATAAAACTACCATCTAAACTTCCTGTAAATGGAGTTGCGCTTGCAGTTCCTGAAGTAGTTATTATTCCACTAAATGTATTGGAATAGCTCGCTACATTCACTGTTCCTGTGACCGTATTGGCTAATGAAATAATTTGGTCACCATAGGATTCGTTACAATTTGTTATGCCATCACCATCAATATCTAAATCGATATTGTCATTTACTCCATCATTATCAGTGTCATTTGCGCAAGAACTTACTGGGATTTCATCTGAAAAATAATCAATTCCACAAGCGGTTAAGGAAGCTTTTATCTTGTAATATCCTGGTTGTGTTGGAGTATACGTATTAGAATTAGCTCCAGAAATTGCAGTTCCATTGAAATACCATTGATATACATCAAAGTTACTGATCGCATTTACATTAAGATTAATATTTGGAATACAATTCGAAACAGAAGTCACTACGGGTTGAAATACTATTTCTGGTTTAAAAGTAAAGCCAGAGTAATAACCACCATACGTTGCAGCTCCACTTGTTCCATAGTAAGAAACATATACTTGATCCGTTGAAAAAACAGATACGTTTCCAGTTAATCCTTCAATAGTATAAGTAACAAAGTCTGAATTCCCTGTCACATTTAGTGGGCCAGTAACGGTAAGGCTTGATGGAAGTCCTGAAAAAGGATAACTGACACCATCAATGATAAAAGTTAATGCAGCCCCAGTTTTGGTTACAATACACACCGTTCCAAAAAAATCAGTTAAATTACCTACTTCATTTATTTTAGGGATATTGTTTATGGATTTTGGCGTCTGGCAACTCAAAGGCGGGACAAAGCACATGTTTTGATTGGCTTGGTCGCTTGATCCTCCAATTCCTTGAAAAGCAAAAATATTTTTTGAACTTCTTACATAAAGATTGCCATTTGAAGAGAAATCAGTGCCACTTAAAGCTACATATTGACCTGAATTTAAAGTAATGTAAGGTGTACTACTTCCATTTAAAAATATGTCAGTGCCATTTGAATCGGCTATTAACAGTGGTCTTTCGGTAACATCAACTCCAGATCCTTTTATAAAAATATATTCTGTTCCTGTTCTTTCTGCTGAAACAATTTGATCGGTTCCTAAATCTAAATTTGACGTAGTACCATCGCTTCCTGCAAACGAACCACAGTTTACTGCAATAGGTTTATCAGAAGTAATAGAAGCACCAATTAAACCGTCTCTATTAGCATTCGTCGGTCCTTGAACAGCTATTACAAAACTTTCCCCGGCATTTAATGTGATATTTGAAGGATTGCTACCAGCAGCCGTATTATTAATAAGTTGAACGCCAGATTTAATATCTCCAAACGATATGGTTGTATTATTTTCGGTTGCTAATATTGCTCCAAAAGTATAATAATTATCATTAGTTGATGGAGCACCAGTATTTATAAAGCCCCCTATTCTGAAGTGTGTTCCAAGTGCAGCACTACCTTTAGATACTAAACCTCCTGCTTGATAATTCATAGGAGTAGAAGTTAATCTAACATTAGCATAAATTAAATCTTGCGCTTGAATGATGTATCCTTTGTTGTTTTTTATAGTATTTACATCACTTCTTGAGATCAATAGTTGTGTGTCAAATCCTGAACCAATATCATAGATATAAGGAGTATCTCTGCTTACAGTACCTGAAATAGTAGTTCCCCCAATTTCTTGAATTATAAAGTTGACAGGTGTTGTGCTTGGACAAGAAATATAAATATATTGCTCTTGAGGCTCTTGACTGTCAGAGTTCGATAAAGGCGGGATATAATGTGTTTTACTAAATTGAGCAAAGCAATTTGCTGAAAATAAAGTTGTTATAATTAGAGTAAGTAATCTATTTTTCATTTGCTAAAATTAACAAATAAATTAGATATCAACAGATAAAAATATTTTTTTAAGATTTTTTTAAGCAGTTATAAATCTCTTTTCTTCAATAGGTAATAAGAACCATAAATAAATATTGATGTCCACACCAAAGCAATCACGATTGAATACCAATGCACACTATAATCTTTTGAGTTTTCAATTCCAACTTTTGTTCCAATTGCTTTAATTACAGATAGTCTAGTGTATGGTTCAATAAGTAAATTTGACATCGATTCTAATGGAAAAAAATTATAGATGGTATCGATTTTTGGACTTTTATTAAAAACTTCATATTTTAAAATTCCAAATGAAATTTTTTCAATAAAATACCAAAGAATTAG
>CAISUR010000175.1 GCA_903888655.1 uncultured Bacteroidota bacterium
AAAAATATAACTGAAATTTTTTTCATGGTTGAGATTGAATTTAATCTAAAATTTTTTATAAAAATACTGCTATATCATTCATACGCAAATACTGGAGATAATTATTTATCAACATAATTAGCGATATTTAAAAGTCAAAATAACCGTTAAATATTCTTCTCATACGTGGATATTCTTTACTTTCTCGGATTTTGATGGTATTAAGCTAAAAACTTAACAGCAACGTTAGTATCAGAAATCATGCAGTTTGCTTTCTTTCCAAACCATTTGTATCGATTTTTGGCAACAAAATCATAAATAAAGTTACCTAATTTACCTGTAAATCTAAAAACGGACAAAAATCGGTGCCAAGAATTTAGCTCGCTGGCAATTCTGGTTACAGCGCTAATTTTGGTATAATATGTTTTATTTGGAACATAGAGAATGATACTATCCACTTTGGAAGAATGAATTCCCAAGTGTTGAATTATTTTGCCTCCCAAATCAGATTGTAAAGCAACAAATCTAAAAATATCTTGATTATCATGTTTGATAATAAACTGAACCGATGAATCACAAAGATTACAAATTCCGTCGAAAAGTATGATCTTTTTATTTAGGGGCAAGTCACTGACTTCCATCATGAATTATTTTTTAAGTGCGTCCACAAATTCTAATAAATCTACATTTATTTTTGAGGTAAAAACTCCGTAATTTACAATAGCAATATTTTTTTCAATTTTATCAACGGTTCCAATTGCTTTACCGTCAAACATTCTTACTCTATGCCCTACTTTTAGAATTACTTTTGGTTTATTTTCTATTGCAATTGTAGCTTTAATCTTTTTTTCCTTTTTTTCAACGCGAATGGCATCGACCTTCACTTTTACTTCTTCAACCACCTGCTTTTTAATAACCTCTTTAACTTTCTTTTCTTTAACAGATAGTTTTCTTCGCTTAGAATTTTCAATTTCAACCATTTTAAGAAACTCTCCAATTAAGATTTTTTTATCTTTATTGTTAAAATAGGATTCCGAAATGTCATCAATCTTTTGACCAATATAAATGAGACGCTGATTAGCATCATACAATTCTTGATATCGTTCTAACTTTTCTTGAATTTTAGCATTAATGGTTTCCATTTTTTTGCTTTCTTCACGAGCTTTGGTTTCCTCTTCTTTCAGATTTAAAGAAGTTTTTTCCATTTTGGAACGTTCTTTTTGAAGGGTAGCAATAGTTTTATCAAAACGAACCTTTCCTCCTTCTATTTTCTTTTTGGCTCGATTGATTAATCCATACGGAATACCGTTTTTTTGAGCGACTTCAAAAGTAAATGAACTTCCGGCTTGACCTAAAATCAGTTTGTACATGGGTTCTAATGATTTTTCATCAAAAAGCATGTTGGCATTAGATGCAAAAGGCAATTCGTTTGCCAATATTTTTAAATTGGAATAATGTGTAGTGATAATTCCAAACGCTTCTCTATGATAAAACTCTTCTAAAAAAGTTTCGGCTAAAGCACCTCCTAATTCTGGGTCAGAACCCGTTCCAAACTCATCGATTAAAAACAATGTTTTAGCATTACATTTCGTTAAAAAATAGTTCATGTTCTTCAATCGATAACTATAGGTACTCAAATGATTTTCAATAGATTGATTATCTCCAATATCAGTTAAAATTCGATCAAATAAAAAGGTTTCGCTTCGTTCATGAACCGGTATTAACATTCCACTTTGAAGCATCAATTGCAATAATCCAACGGTTTTTAATGAAATTGTTTTTCCTCCAGCATTAGGTCCTGAGATTACAATAATTCTATTTTCGTTGGTTAATTCAATGGTTTGCGGATAGGTTATTTCGTTTTTTGCTTTATTATTTAAAAACAAAATAGGATGATAAGCTTCCCTAAAAAACAACTGTTTTTCTTCAATGATTGTAGGCAATAAACCATTAATTTTATTAGCATATTTAGCTTTGGCGGCTACAACATCGATATCACTTAAAAACTCTTGATATTGTTTAATTAATGGCAAAAATGGACGAATATCATTGGATAAATACTTTAAAATTCTTGTAATTTCCTCACGTTCTTCGTATTCTAAATTATTCAACTCTCTTGAATATTTTAATGTCGTTTCGGGTTCGATATATGCAATACTTCCTGTTTTGGAATTACCAAGGATACTTCCTTTTACTTTTTTTCGATACATGGCTAAAACAGCCAAAACTCTTCGGTTTTCTACAAAACTTTCTTTAATATCGTCTAAATATCCCAAAGCATTATATTGACTTAAAGCCATACCAAAACTCTGATTGACTTTTCCCCGAACCACACTCATATCTCTCCTAATATTGATTAAATCAGGAGAAGCGTTATCTTTTATGATTCCGTATTTATCTACTATTTCATCAATTTTTTTGATGATTACTTTAGTATATTCAATAGTTGATGCCTTTTCGTTTAATTTAGGATAATAGTCATTGAATTTTTTAAAAAATAAAATCAATGCATTTACCGTTTCAGAGATGGTAGCAATTTTTCTAAAACTCCCTACTTCAAGAAAACTTTCTTCAATACCTAACATTTTTAAATCACTAGAAATGTTTTCAAATCCATGATTAGGAATGGCATTATTATTAGTAAACGAAGAAACATACTCCGAAGTTTGAAGCAAAGAATTCATCAACAATTCTTTTTCTTTAAACGGAATTATTTCTAACGCTTTCTCTTTACCAAGTTCAGTATTGCATAAAGCTGAAATAGTCTCTAAAATAGTCTTGAATTCTAAATCTTGAAGGGTCTTTTCTGTTATCGAAATCATTTTATTGTAAAACGTCAAAGTTACAAAG
>CAISUR010000176.1 GCA_903888655.1 uncultured Bacteroidota bacterium
AGGGTTGTAAAAAGCATGCCGAAGTGGGTGGCCGGCACTAATAAGGGCGTTCCCGTGAAAGTGGTATAGGTACAGCCATTCTTGGAAAGAAAAAAGGATACGATGTTTTTGTGTCCGATTTCGGAAAGATAAAAGAAAATTATAAAGAAGTTCTTATCATTAATGGAATACAATGGGAAGATGAACAGCACACCGAAGCATTAATTCTGAATGCCGATGTGGTGATGAAAAGTCCGGGAATACCTGATAAGGTTCCTATAATTAAAAAGTTGATAGAAAAACAAATTCCTGTGATTTCAGAAATTGAATTTGCCTCTCAATTTACAAATGCCATTACTATTGGAATAACAGGAAGTAATGGAAAGACCACCACAACAATGTTGACGTATCACTTGCTAAAACAAGGCGGTTTGAATGTAGGGTTGGGAGGAAATGTTGGAAAAAGTTTTGCCTGGCAAGTAGCCGAAGAAAATTATGACGTGTATGTGTTGGAATTGAGCAGTTTTCAATTAGACGGAATAATAAATTACAAACCACACATTGCCATAATTACCAATATAAGTCCCGATCATTTGGATCGTTATGAGTATAAATATGAAAATTATATCAATTCGAAGTTTCGAATAACAAGAAATCAAACCGAAGAGGATTACCTCATTTACGACGCAGATGATGAGGCAATACAAAATTGGTTACAAAATAATACAGTAAAAGCACAATTAATTCCTTTTTCCATTTCAAAAGCAATGAAAAACGGAGCATTTTTAAACAACAATACTATGGAAATTAACATCAACGAAGAAGAATTTTTAATGGAAACAACTCAAATTGCACTTGAGGGAAAACATAACATGAAAAATGCAATGGCGGCAACTTCTGTCGCTCAGCTGATGAAAATCAGAAAGCAAACCATTCGTGAGAGTTTGTCTAATTTTCAAGGAGTCGAACACCGTTTAGAAAAAGTGCTAAAAATTCAAAACGTACAATACATTAACGACAGTAAAGCGACTAATGTAAATGCCACATTTTTTGCTTTAGACAGCATGACTACTCCAACCGTTTGGATTTTAGGAGGTGTTGATAAAGGAAATGATTACACCGAATTAATGGCGTTAGTTCATGAAAAAGTAAAAGCAATTATCTGTCTTGGTGTTGATAATAAAAAAATAATCGATGCTTTCGGAAATGTGGTGGATATGATGGTGGAAGTTGATAACATGCACGATGCCGTAAATACAGCAAGACACATCGCAGAAAAAGGGGATACAGTTTTACTATCGCCAGCTTGTGCCAGTTTCGATTTATTTCAAAACTATGAAGACCGAGGAAATCAATTTAAAAGAGAAGTAAGAAATTTATAATATTAGATTTTAGATATTAGATATGACAAACGATGAGCTTAAAAATAGAACAAAACAATTTTCTTTAGCTGTTTTAAATCTAATTGAACAAATGCCGAATTCAATGTCAACTCGGGTTGTTATAAATCAAATTGCAAAAAGTGCAACTTCAGTTGGTGCAAATTACAGAGCTGTATGCAGAGCTAGAAGTGATAAAGAATTTGTTGCTAAATTAAATATAGTTTTAGAAGAAGCAGATGAATCACAGTTTTGGTTAGAAATTATTAAAGAGAAGAATTGGTTGAACTCATCAGAATTAGAATTTCTTTTAAAAGAATCACACGAATTGGTGGCAATATTTGTATCAACATTAAAAACAGTAAATAATAGAATAAATAAACATTAAAGTACAGATCAAGATATCTAATATCTAAAATCTAAAATCTAATATTAAATGAAAGAACTAATCAACAGTTTAAAAGGAGATAAAGTCATCTGGGCATTCGTGTCCCTTTTGGCATTGTTTTCCTTTATGCCTGTTTTTAGTGCGAGTAGTAATTTAGCCTACATGCGCCACGGATCTGGAAATGCAATAACGTATTTACTGAAACATGCCGTTCATATCTTCATCGGATTCATCATTATTTATCAAATTCACAAAATTCCCTACCATTATTTTAGAGGGATTTCCAGAATTGCCTTGCCAATAGTTTGGGTATTATTAGTTTATACTTTAGTCAAAGGAACGGTAATTGAAGGGGCCAATGCCAGTCGTTGGATTAACATTCCTTTTATTGGAATTTCTTTTCAAACTTCCACTCTAGCCGCTATTGTTCTTTACGTTTATGTAGCTCGATATTTATCAAAATCTAGAGAAACACAACCTACATTCCAACAGTCGTTCATTGAATTGTGGATTCCGGTTTTTATAACTTTAATGCTCATTCTACCCGCCAACTTTTCTACCGCAGCATTGATTTTTGCTATGGTAACGATGCTAACATTTATCGGGAAATACC
>CAISUR010000177.1 GCA_903888655.1 uncultured Bacteroidota bacterium
CCTAAAGATACTCAACCCATGGCCCGTCTAATCAAACTGTTGGGATTGGTGCTTGCGACGGCTTTGAGTTTTTGGCTGTTGCAGACAACGACTCCCCCCCCTGAACAGGTGGCACAACGCATGCGCCACACCCGAGACCATTTTGCATCGCACTCGACAACCACCGTTGCTGATGCGCTGGGTCGGTTTCGCTATCGCGTACAGGCTGATTTTCTGGAGCATTTTCCGGACGATGACAGCACCGACCTAGCCCATCTCTACATTACCCTTTTTCATGAGGGGGAGCCTTCTTGGTTCATCGCAGCAGAAAAGGGACGGGTCAGTGCCAAAGGGGAGGAGGTGTGGTTGTTGGGTCAGGTGCAGATACGCCAACCACCTGGAACTGATGCATGGACACTCGATACTTCTGAAGTGCTGTTGCGACCTACCCTACAATATGCACAAACCGATAAGGCGGTTACAATCCGGCATCCGCAAGCCATCTTAGAGGCACTTGGAATGCGCGTCTATTTACGCGAAAAACGAGTGGAATGGTTGCACAACGTACGAGGTCGCTATGAACCACCGTCTTCTAAAGCATTGTCTCCTTAGGTGTGCCCTGTGGTTCTGTGTTTGTTGCGCAGCGCCCCCCGCTTTTGCCTTACAGACCGACCGTCAACAGCCGATTTTTATCGAGGCCGACCGCGCAGACATGGATGACCAAAAAGGCATCAGTGTGTATCGCGGCAATGTGACCTTGACCCAAGGTAGCATGGCGCTCCGGTGTGATGTGCTTACGGCCCACCACTCGCCACAAACCCGTACCCTGATCGATGCCGTGGCAGAAGGTGCCCCTGCCCATTTCCGACAAAAATCCTCCACGGAAAAAGAGGAGGTCGTTGCTACTGCACCGCGTATGGAATACCTCGTGGACAAACAGTTGCTGTATCTCCTAGGGGACGCCGAAGTTACCCAAGGCCGCAATGTCTTTCGTGGCAAACGCATTGAGTACAGCCTCAACGATGCACAGGTACATGCGGACGGCGCAGGCACCCCAGGAGGACGGGTGCGGATCACACTGCTGCCGCACGAAAAAGGCAACGGCCCCTCGAAAACAGGGGAGCATGAGGATCCCTCGGGCACCGCACGGTTCTTGCAGACAACTCCGCCAGCAGCGCCACAACAGGCCGAAAAACCATGAGCGTTCTGAGGGCCGAGTCCTTGGCAAAGGTCTACCGGAAGCGACGTGTGGTGGATGACGTTTCCCTGCGTGTAGAAAGTGGGGAAGTGGTAGGTTTGCTCGGCCCCAATGGGGCGGGCAAAACAACTTGTTTCTATATGGTTGTTGGGTTGGTGGGGAGCGATCAGGGGCGTGTTTTGTTCGACGAGTTCGATTTGACCGATCTCCCTATGCACGCCAGAGCACGGATGGGAATCGGGTATCTGCCCCAAGAGCCGTCGGTGTTTCGGAAGCTCACGGTGGCTGACAATATATTGGCCATTCTTCAGACACGGCGAGACCTGCCCCCAGAAAAACACCACGAGGTCATGGAAGACCTGTTACGTGAATTTCATGTTGAGCATTTGGCCGATCATAGGGGGATGAGTTTGTCGGGTGGTGAACGGCGGCGGGTAGAGATCGCACGATCGCTTGCGGCAGAACCACGGTTTATCCTGTTAGACGAACCCTTTGCAGGTGTTGACCCCGTTGCGGTGGAAGATATCCAACGCATTGTGGCACAATTAAAAAATAAAAACATCGGAATTCTTATTACCGACCACAATGTGCAAGAGACTTTAGCGATTACAGATAAAACCTATTTGATGTTTGAAGGAGGAATTCTTAAAGCTGGAATTCCTGAAGAATTAGCCGCGGATGAAATGGTTAGAAAAGTATATCTCGGACAGAATTTTGAACTTCGAAAAAAGAAATTAGAGTTTTAATGATCATGGAGCCTTCTCAAGAGACTATTGAAAATTGGCAAAAAGATCCAAATAATTGGAAATTAGGCATTTTTTATTTTAATAGGAAAGATAATCGAGTATTTGTTCCCAAACCTATAGAGTCTATGGGGACTACTTTGAATTTTGCCAATCCAAAAAGCTATATCGCAATTTGTATAATGATTGTTTTTTTTGGATTTATTCTCTATGAGATTGAAAAAAACAGAAATTAAATTTTCTTTTGATTTAAACGTTCAAAGATTTGAATGATCGAAGCGATAAGTAAAAATCCATAAAAAGTATCTTCTACCGGAATGGTGCCCATTCTAATTCCTAAGTTCTCATTATTATTATACCAAACAACTGGCTCATCAATAAAGCTTCCTGTTAAAATTCCATTGACAATAAAAAAGAAAAATAAGGTAATACTATAAGAGAAGTAAATCCTTGAGAAATTTGTTTTTTTGATATAATTATAAAATAGAAAACACGATGTGATTAAAAAAGTGACAGACGTATATAATCTCTTAAAAAAAAGCAACCCGATAATTGCCAAACCAATAGCTAAAAATAACGTGATAAGTTCATGTGACTTTTCAAATATTTTTTTCTGTACCAGATAATTCAAAGAAAAATACACAAACACGCTCGAATAAGGAATACAGAAAAAGAATAATACTTCTTCTACGGGAATATTTATTAACTTTATTCCGATAAGATATCGATTATTAAATCCCCAAACACCAATATCGGTAAACAAAATATCCCAAACAATAAATAAGGCAGCAACGATTACATTGGCTATAAAATAGTTTTTCCACTGTTTATAAAACGGATGTTTTGGGTAGAAACTAGCCAAAAATGGTACAAAAACACTCGCAATATTTATAGTTAGATAAAGGTATTTATCCATCAGATTCTAAAATATTTTCGGGGAACATACAGCATACCAAAACATTCTCCATCTTCTTTTCCTAGATGTTTGTGATGGATTTTGTGTGCTTTGCGTAGACCAACAAAGTATTTAATTTTTGTTCGAGTAAACATTTTTATGCGTTGATGAATAATGATTTCATGGATGAAAAAATAAGCCATTCCATATAACAAAATCCCTAAGCCAATAAAAAACAAGAAGTTTAACTCTGGATTTACACCATTATAAAAAAGAAGTATGCTTGGTATTGCAAAAATAACAAAAAACCAATCGTTCTTTTCAAAAAAAGTTTGGTATTTTGGTTGATGATGGTCTTCGTGTAAATACCATAAAAATCCATGCATTACAAATTTATGCGTTAACCAAGTAATCGTTTCCATTACAAGAAAGGTGGCAAGAGTTATTCCAGCATATTCTAAATAGATCATAACATATAATTTAATTGATATTTAACATACGATTTTCCAATAATGAATAGTTTATTAAAATCACTCACTCTTATTCGTTTGTTCAATATTTCTTCTGGTTCTGTTTTACTAATTTTTTTTAATAAACTTATATAATATTTATAAGCTGTATATACCCCAAATTTAGCCTCTTTGGGTAACAATTTAATTCCAATTATCGCTTCATTAAAATCGGCTTCTATTTCGGCAACTAATTTTTTCTTGCAATCAATAGATAAATTATGGACATCAACATTCGGAAAATAAATTCTTCCTAAATTTTCTGCATCATGTTTCAAATCTCGTAAGAAATTTACTTTTTGAAAAGCAGAACCAAGTTTCATGGCGCTATATTTCAATTCGTTATATTTATTCTTGTCACCACCAACAAAAACCATCAAGCACATTAAACCAACAACATCAGCAGAGCCAAAGATGTACTCTTCATATTCACTTTGAGTTAAGTATTCTTTTTTATGCAAATCCATTCGCATGCTTTTGAGGAATGGCGCTACCAAATCCATCATGTCAAATCGATGAACCACTTCTTGAAACGCATTCAAAACTGGATTTAAACTAATTTTTCTATCAAAAGCTTTTTGAAAATCTGCTTCAAATTCAGATAATAATTCTTCTTGATTGTAATCGTCGAAGGTATCAACAATTTCATCTGCACATCGTACAAACCCGTAAATGGCATAAATATCATCTTGAATTTTTGGTGACAGCATTTTAATTGCTAACGAAAAAGAAGTACTGTAATTTTTAGTAATTCTTTTACTGCAATCTAATGATGATTTATCAAACAGCTGTTTCATAATTTACATTCTTTTATAATTTTTTCACTAACAATTTTGCCCGAAATTAACGAAGGTGGAACACCAGGACCCGGAACAGTTAGTTGCCCCGTAAAGTATAATTGTTGCACTTTTTTACTTTTTATTTTAGGTCTTAAAAATGCGGTTTGGGTCAATATATTTGCCAATCCATAGGCATTTCCTTTATAAGAATTATAGTCGTTCTTAAAATCATTTACACAATAAGATGATTTAAAAACTATATGTTTTCTAACACTTTGATTTGTTAATGCTTCAAATCTATCAATAATTTTATTAAAATACAATTCTCTAATTTCGGGAGTGTCTTTTAAATCTATGGCTAACGGAATCAAAAAAGTAGCTGCTTCTTGGCCTTGTTCGGCA
>CAISUR010000178.1 GCA_903888655.1 uncultured Bacteroidota bacterium
AGTTATGGTAATGTAATAGTCATCAGCTTTTGTAGCTCTTACATCGAAGAAATAAGTTCTTCTTCCCGCTCTTAATACTTTAGAAAAAATCTCGTCTTTTTCTAACATGTCATTTTCTCTCATATTCGTTCTGTCAATTAGTAAATTTTCATTTACGAAAATCATAAAAAAAACATTACGAAGCAAGAATTATTGAATTTCTTTTTCAGAAAGTTGTTTATAATATAATTCTCTATAATATCCTTCTTGGTTTACTAATTGATTGTGAGCGCCTTGTTGAATTATTTTTCCTTCCTCTAAAATGATTATTTTATCAGCATTTTTTGCTGAAGACACTCTATGACTAACAATAATAGTTGTTTTTTCTTTCGAAAATTCTAGTAGATTATTCAAAATTTTCTCTTCTGTTTCGGTATCAACAGCCGATAATGAATCATCAAAAAGTAATATTTTAGGATTCTTAATCAATGCTCTTGCAATAGAAACACGTTGTTTTTGCCCGCCTGAAAGTGTAATTCCTCGCTCACCTAGAATGGTTTCATATTTTTGATTAAAGTCAATGATATTATCATGAATTACTGCATTTTTCGCCGCATTGACAACTTCTTCATCGGAGGCATTTTCTTTCCCAAATTTGATATTATTTTTTATAGTATCCGAAAATAAAAAGGCATCTTGAGGCACTATTCCTATACTTTCACGCAAATCATACAAATTAATTGCAGACAGCGGTTTGCCATCGATTTGTATTTTTCCATTTTTTACGTCATACATTCTAGTTAATAATGATAATATGCTCGATTTTCCGGAACCTGTTTTTCCCAGAATGGCCAATGTTTGTCCAATTTTAACTTCAAACGAAATATTTTTTAAAGCTTCAATATTGGTGTCTTCATAAGTAAAACTTACATTTTCAAAGACTATATCTCCATTTATTATCGACTTTTCAAGGGTAGAATTCTTTATTTCTGGCTCAATTTTTAAAAATTCATTGATTCTTTTTTGCGAAGCCTCTGCTTCTTGAATTAATGAAGAAACCCAACCAATAGATGCTACGGGCCAGGTTAACATATTTACATATAGAATAAATTCTGCAATGGTTCCAATACTTTTAATGGTTCCATCAATATACATAATGCCTCCAAAATAAATCACAATTAAATTACTAACACCTATCAATGTTGCCATTAAAGGCCCAAATAATGATTGTACTCGTGCCAAACTCATACTTTTTGATTTGCTTTCATTGGCCAAATCAACAATGATTTCTTGATTCTGTGTTTCCAATGAATAAGCTTTAATTACTCTAATTCCCGAAAATACTTCTTGAGTAAAACTAGAAACTTTAGAAAGATATTGTTGAAAAATAGTGCTTCTCAAATTAATTTCAACGCTTAATTTAAAAATTATGTAAGATAGAATTGGTAATGGAAGTATTGTATATAATGTTAATCTTGGCGAAACATTATACATGTATAGAATTACCACAGTAAAACGAATCAAAGTATTAATTGTATACATTACTGCTGGCCCTACATACATTCTCACTTTAGCAACATCTTCACTAATTCGATTCATTAAATCACCCGTTCGATTTTGTTTATAGAAATTTTGATCCAAAACCTCATAATGTTTAAAAACCTCATTTTTTAAATCAAATTCAACATGACGTGACATCACGATTAATGTTTGCCTCATCAAAAACGTGAGAAGTCCAGCAATAATAGTTGTTCCAACTATAAGTGCTATATTTTCAATAAGTTGGTTTTTAACTAAAGTACTTCCAATAGCGCTTTTGTGATAATCTTCAATAACTTTAAACGATTTACTTATTAATTTAGGTGTAAATAATGAAAAGATTTGAGCAATGATAGTTATCAAAATACCTATCAAAAATCGGTATTTATATTTAATAAAATATTTATTCAAATATTGTAATTCCTTCATTTTATGTGCTTAAAATATGATTATAAACAGTATTTTTTTGTTAAATGCTTAGTAATAAATAATTTTTACAATAATCAGTAATAACTATTTTTATTAACAAAATGCTAATTAAAACTAAATTAAGTAATTTATTTTGAAGAAAACGTTAAATTTGCGACGACTTTTTGACAAAGTCGCAATTCAAATAATTTTTTATGACATCAGAAATCACAACCTCAAAAGAACTTCAAAAAATGGATCCTGTATTTGGTCAATTATCATTTGATAATCATGAGCAAATCGTTTTTTGCAACGACAAAGATACTGGATTAAAAGCAATTATTGGTATTCATAATTCAGTTTTAGGACCAGCTTTAGGAGGAACTAGAATGTGGAATTATTCCAATGAATGGGAGGCACTGAATGATGTTTTGCGCCTTTCTCGTGGAATGACCTATAAATCAGCTATTACAGGTTTAAATCTTGGAGGAGGAAAAGCTGTTATTATTGGCGATGCTAAAACCCAAAAAACACCTGAATTGATGCGTAAGTTTGGCGAATTTGTTAATTCGTTATCGGGTCGATATATCACTGCTGAAGATGTAGGTATGGTAACTTCTGATATGGATACCGTTAGAGATGTCACTCCCTATGTAACAGGGATATCTGAATCACGTGGTGGTTCTGGAAATCCTTCTCCTGTTACGGCTTTTGGTGTGTATATGGGGATGAAAGCAGCAGCTAAATATCAATTTGGTTCTGATAAATTAGAAGGCAAGAAAATTTTAGTTCAAGGTATTGGTCATGTTGGTGAAACTTTGGTTGAATATCTTACTAAAGAAGGAGCTTTGGTTCAAATTGCAGATATTAATCAAGATAAATTAATTGAAGTTGGTAAGAAATATGGCGCTACCATTTATTCAGGTAGTGATTTGTATACCGCTGATGTAGATATTTACGCTCCATGTGCGCTTGGGGCAACCATCAATGATGATACTGTTTATAAAATTAATGCAAAAGTAATTGCAGGAGCTGCAAACAATCAATTAGCGAACGAAAATGTTCACGGGCCTATTTTAGAAGAAAGAGGTATTGTATATGCTCCTGATTTTTTAATTAATGCGGGGGGAATCATCAACGTGTATGCTGAAATTGCTCATTATGATAAAGCAGAAGCAATGCGAAGAACCGAGAATATTTACAATACTACGTTAGAGATATTTGATTATGCAAAAGCTAATAATTTAACGCCTCAAAAAGCAGCTATGGCAATTGCAGAAAATAGAATTGCTCAAAGAAAAAAAGAAAACGCTAAATAGATTAGCGATTCCATAAAATAGTTTTATTTTTGCAAAGCGAGAGATTGTAATCTTTCGCTTTGTTAATTTTATCCAAATCAAAAAGTTCTTATCCGTGCTAAACAGAAGACATATTCGAATTAAAGTCATGCAATCCATATATGCCATGAATCAGAGTGGATCTGACAATCTTGACAAACAAGAAAAGTTTTTAGAATCTAGTTTAGAAAATATTTTAGATTTATATCTAATCTTATTGTCTTCATTAGTAGAAATCCGAAAAAAAGAAATAGAATATATTGATATTGCTCAGAAAAAACATCTAGCTACTCCAGAAGAACGAAAACCTAATCTGAGATTTGTTAACAACCCAATACTATTGGCTCTAGAAGAGTGTAATGCACTTAGCATTGCTCTTGAAAATAGAAAAATTACGAATTGGCAAGCCAACGATGATACCATTTTAATGCTTTTACAGGATATTAAGCAAAGTGATTTATATCAAAAATATATGGCAAAAAAGACAGTTACTTTTGAAGAAGATCGTTTTTTTGTGTTGGATATGTTTTCAGAATTAATCGCTCCAAATGAAAAATTATATTCCTATTTAGAAGATTTTAAATTGACTTGGGTGGATGATATTCCAGTTGTGAATACTCAAATCTTGAAGCAGTTGCGACAAATGACCTCAGATTCAGAATCGTTAAGAATTCCTTCAATTTATAAAGACGCGGAAGATAAAGAGTTTTCAGTACTTTTGTTCAGAAAAACGGTTTTGAATGACACCGAATTATCGAAGGAATTTGTAGATAAAACACCTAATTGGGATATCGAACGAATTGCAGAATTAGATACAATAATTTTAAAAATGGCAATATGTGAGTTTTTAAAATTCCCATCGATTCCTTTTAAAGTGACAATAAATGAATATTTGGAGTTAGCTAAAGAATATTCTACGCCTAAAAGCAGTATTTTTATAAACGGAATATTAGACAATTTAGTAAAAAATTTTCAAACTA
>CAISUR010000179.1 GCA_903888655.1 uncultured Bacteroidota bacterium
CCCGTAATATCAGATGCAATTACAGGAACATTCATGGCAGAAGATTCTAATACAGCCATACCAAAACCTTCCCTGTAGGATGGAAAAACCAAAGTATTCATCATTTTATAAAATGGTCTAACATCTTTTTGGAATCCCGCAAAAATAATATTGTCATTATTTGAAATTATTGCATTAACTTCATTAGTAAAGTTACTATCATCATTATCAAACATTCCCACTATCAGTAATTTTACATTTGTTTGAGTTTCATTAACTTTTAAAAAAGCCGCTAATAATTCACTTATTCCTTTGTCTCTAACTAATCTGCCTACAAAACCATATACAAAGTCAGATTCTAGAATGTTATACTTTTTTTTAAAACATCCTATTTCAAAATTAGTATTAGAGTAATATGATAAATCTATTCCGTTTATACTTCCATTATGAATTATACTTACTTTATCTTGTTTAATATTAATAGTATTCAATTCATTTTTAACACCTTGACTGACAGCTATTACATCGGTAGCAAAAAAACAAGTAATTTTTTCGAATAAGACAAAATAAAATCGTTTTAAACCTGAAAAAGCATGAAATTTAAAGCCATGTACATAATAAATTCTTGTTGGAACATTAACAAGAAAACCTGCAATCATTGTTAATAAACTTGCCTTGGGAGTATTAGAATGAATAATCTGAGGCTTTATTTTTTTAAACAACAATATAAGATTAAAAAATGACTTAATATCTTTTAGAATTTTAATATCTCTATTTATTTCTACAACATGACTTTTAACTTTTTCATCTGTTGAAATGCGATTTAAATGTTCTCCCGAGCTAGAAACTAGTTCAACATCAAAATCAGATTTTAGATACGATATTTGTCCTTTAAAAAAAATTAATGTTAAAGGAATTGTTGTAATAATCAATATTTTAGGTTTTTTTTCAATCATTTTCTAGTAAACCTGTGACGTTTGTATTTTTAATTTTGGCAATAATATTGTTATATTCCTGAAAGTCAGTGTTATTAATTTCGTTTCTATTTCTAGATTTTTGTAAAAATTTTATCAAATCAACTTTATCAAAAATATTGACTAATACTGATTTAATATAAGAAACGAATGATAGTTTATATCTTAAAAACTGATTATCAACATATTTAGAATACATATTTCGTTCATTTCTTAAAGCTCTCATCATCTTATTGGCAGTAACATTATCTTCTTCTCTATAAACATAAAGAGGATTTTTAATAGTTAAAGCTATTAAATCATTATTTTTAGTCGCTCTTAACCATAAATCTATGTCTTGAGCAATGGATAGACTTTCATCGTATTTATTTCTTTTGTACCAATCTTTTTTGGCAACTACCGCTGCATGAACAATTCCTGTTTTTTTTCTTAACAGACCATCAAAATCGATATTTGTAAAATCTGCACCTCTTACTCCAACAAGTGATAAATCATTTTTTACCGAAAAAACACCCGTTGAAACCACATCTAAATTTGGATTCTCTTTAAAAATATCTATTTGAATTTTTATTCTGTCTGGAGACATCAAGTCATCTGCATCCATTCTTGCAATGTAATCATATTGTGCAAGCTCGGTTACCTCATTTAATCTTGCAGCTAATTTCTTGTTTTTACCATCTGAGATAACTCGAACCCTAGAGTCATTAACTGATTGTGCTATTTTGAGCGAGCCATCTGTTGAGCCGTCATCGATCAAAATCAGTTCCCAATCCTGATGCGTTTGAGCAAAAACCGACTTAATGGAGTCTGTTAAATATTTTTCTGCATTATAAAATGGAATTGCAATTGTTACAAACATGAATTTTAAATAATATTGTTAAAATTATAAGGAATTAAACGAGATTGAGTAGCTAAATACACATAAAAAAACACGATATGTACTGCATAAAATAAAAACTTTGCCAGTGAAGATTTAAAAAATTTAACTTCTTTAAAAATAACGGGCCAAATCAAAATATACCCCATTGAAAAATATAAAGCCAATCGCATTAAATTAATATCAATACCTGTAATTACAACTTCTAAATAAATTAGAGAACTCATAATACATATGTACAAACAAATATCGTAATAGCGAATATTTTCTTTTGAAATTTGTTTTCTAAATCGAATAAATAATAGTGTTAGAATAACATAAAAAAGAGTAAACAGATACCCTCCACTAGCCCCTCTGCTAATATATTCTGAATATTTAGTTTGAGTATCTTCACTGAAAAAAGTTAAAATAGGCGCTAATAATTTTAATGAAACAGAGGCCAAAATCAAAAGTATTATTACTTTTTTTAAACTGAATTCCGACCTAAAAACATAATAAAATGGAAGTAATATAAAAGCTGTTTTATGAAATTGTGAGGCAAGTAAAATCCATAAAAAAAATCTAATTTTATTTTTATTAAAAACTTCTACTATAGCTAGGCTGCAGATAGATGCAGCAATTCCCTGTCTGGCTCCGTTAAAAACAAAAATATAAGCACCCAAGGTTAGATACACAAAAATAGATACCTTAAAATTAAATGAAAGACTTCTTATGGATTTAAAATAACTTAATACCGAAAAAAAAGCAACTACTGTTAGAATAGACCAATAATTAGAAGATATTCTATTAGCCAATCCCTGCATCGTTACATACCCTAATTCTAAAGCAGTTTTTAATTTGAAAGATGATTGATTAAAATGCCTTGAATTCATAAAACCGTGAACGTATTCGTTAGTATCTGTTCCTACCGTATAGGATCTTAATCCTTCAAAAAAAATCAAGATAAAGGCAACAATAATAATCAATAGATTAAACGATCTTTTATTTCTAAAAATCTTTTCTTCAATAGACAGAAAGAATAAGACTAAAAATAATATTACAAAATATAAGACCATTATTTATGATTTAGATATTCTTTTAAAATTGTTTGAATCACTTCATTATGAGCTTCACATCGAATAATATTACTAGACGTTCTAATATATTTTTTTCTAAAAAGAAAAAATACTAAACCGTTTTTAGTTATTCTATTAAAGTGAATTAAAAACCTATTAAACCCCAATAAATAAGGCATATATGATTGTTTTTTACGGGAACAAAAAGCTTCCCAAGAGTTTTGTATGAAAGTAAAATCCTCCGTATATTTTGATTTCTCTTGCAGTAAAGACAACAATTTTGTAACATTTTCATTATTCATTACTTTAATACCAGAAGGTGTCGCTTCTACTGGGATGTAATTAACTTCTAAACCCTCGTTATCTTCTGATAAAATTAATTTTAGGAGAAGCCCTTGATTCCAAGATTCATCATTTTTTCTATATCCAAAAAGAGTATTTCCTTGACCGTAAATAATTTTTTTGGAAAGATAATTTTCAATAGTCCCAATACAATGACTATGTTGGCAGGTTACTAAATCGGCTCCTTTATCAATAAATTTTCTGCATTTCTTTTGTAAAAGAGGACTTGGATATTCATAATATTCAATTCCTCCATGATAAATAACGATAACAAAATCAACCTGCTTTTTTAGAGATCGAATTGCATCTAAATCTTCATAGGGATCTAAATAATTAGCTCCGTAATCTGAATCGGTTGCCACATTAAATTCTTGTTCAGCAAAAGCAAAAAAACCTATTTTCCAACCATTGATAATTTTTATATAAGATTTTTTTGCCTCTTGCAAATTTTTCCCTGCGCCAAGTATTGCTATACCTGCTTGTTCACAAGCCTCCAAAGACGATTGAACTCCAGAGGAACCACAATCTTTAATATGATTATTTGCCAAACTTAAAAGGTGGAATCCAGCGTTTTTAAAAATATTTATATATCGGATCTTTCCCCATAAAACTGGGCCTGCTTTTAAAATAGATTTAGGATTGTCCGTAAGCACAAATTCCATATTACCCATAACGAAATCTGCGTTTTGAAAAATAGGAAGTACATCATTAAAAAGCGAACTTTCATTTTGTTCCTCAAAAAAAGGCAATGTATCATTCGTTGGGCATAAATCACCACAAATAATAATTTCAGTTCTTGTCTTAATCATTTTGTTGTAAATTATTTTATGACTCGCTTTTAACTTTCGCAAAAGTACTTTTAATTTTTATAAATTTTCTTTCAAATAAATAATATGAAAGACTAGCTACAATTATTGTTAGAATTATAATAGAAAAATAAACAATTAAATAATTTAAAATTGAGGATTGGTTGAATTTGACTA
>CAISUR010000180.1 GCA_903888655.1 uncultured Bacteroidota bacterium
CTTCAGTTAATAAACTATTATCAAATAAAGAATTTTCAAAGTATTATAATACTATTTGTAAAACAACAATAACAATAACAAATTTTATTTCATATTTGGAAGATGATACAAATGATATAATGAATTTTATTGATACCCCTACATCTTAATTTTATTTAACGTTTTGTATCATTTATTTATCTATCTAAAAGAAACCACAGACCTAAAATCTGTGGTTTTTTGTTTTAACAAAATACAATTATTAATTTTTGATAACCTTTTTAGTTTTCATATCACCAAACAACACAATATTTTGATGGTAGAAGAAATAACTGTTTGAAGATAATTTATCTAATTCGTCTTTTTCTTGATAATTAAATTTTATTATAACATACGGACATATCTTTTTAGCTCGTGATTTGAATTCTAACTCGTTTAACTTTGAATTTGTCGTCATAATAAAATTCATCACCAAGGTTTCTTCTTTCAAAATTGGTTCGTAAATCCCTGATGGTGTTATCCGTTTCCACCACATTCTATTTGAAGAATGACCGGTAATACTTGATTTAGAATTAGACAAACGCTTATAGAATTCATTGATATTATTTAATCGCCTAAAGAATGTAGAATTATCAAAGACAATGGATATAACATACCAATGACTATTATTATGAATGTTATTTATAAATGACTTTATCTTATGTTGTGTATTTTTCATATTGTATTGGGTGGTTATCAAAACGAGGATACTCCCTTTTGGGTAAATACCCCCATTTTTGTCAAAAAGAGTATTCTTTTAGTACGAATTCAGGCAAAAAAAGGAAGTTATGGTACAATTATATACACTTAAAAGGGAAGTTCTGATGCTTTTTTAGCGTGTAAATGTTGTTTGAAATCATCAATATTGCCACTTTCATCAAATCTCACCAATTCCAATGGTAAAAAAGGAATTTGTCTTAATTCTAAAGTATTAACAAATTTCTCAAGGTCTGCAATTCTTTTCTTGGTAAATTGTTTGGTGTTTTCATAATGTATAAGACAAGATTCGGTCATATCATAGTCATCAATAATATACATTCCCTCTTCCTCTGAAACTTGGTAAAAATGGATATGGAGGTTCGGGTATTTAGCTTTCTTCGGGTATTGTATTTCTGGTTTTATAAAAGTTATTTTTCCAATCAGTTTTGATTTGTTTTCCTCTACAACTTTTTTAATAGCATCAATGTTGAAATAGTTCTTAATAGTAGCTTCGTCTATTGGGTTAATCGTAACCACCCAATGAACTAATCGTAGTGGAAATGTGACGTTGCTTTCATCTATTTTTAGAAGTTCTAAATGATTAAATAATTTGAAGCAATCACTTCGGTCATGTGGAAAATTACAAGGAATATTTAAATCAATCAATCCTTCTTTATCATAGTTCGCTTCAAATCCAAATATTGGTTCTAATTTTTTCATAATACTCTTTTACTATAAGTATTTCTCTTTATTAGAAAAGACACTTTTTTACAATATTTTTTGTAAAATTTTTTAAACGGATTTTAGCTATACGATATAAAAGCGCTCGAGTTTTATAAACATATCTATACCCTTTGTTTTGGTTATTACCCGGCAGGGAGCTAGGATGGA
>CAISUR010000181.1 GCA_903888655.1 uncultured Bacteroidota bacterium
AGTTCGACGTAAAACATTAGCAAAAGAATTACAAAAGCCAATAGTATTAACGGATAACGATAAGAAAGATTTAATAGCTTTTTTAAAGACATTAACAGATAAAGAATTTTTATTTAATCCAAAATTTGGTTTTCCAAAAGAATAATTTAAAATAGAAGTCAATATAAAGTATCATTAAAAAACAATAATCATGAAAAAAACAAGTACACTTTTAATTTTGTTTATGTCATTCTTTGTGAAGGCACAAACAAATCCTATTATCACTAGTTGGTTACAAAATACAACTGGAATTACAGGCAGACATTATGTTGCCGGCAACTCAACACCAATAACAGATGCTGTTCAAGCTAATGTTCAAACCGTTCAATATAATACTACAAATGTTTATGTTTCAGCCACAGGAATTCCAGCTTATATTACGGGTCCTTTTCAAGATGGCAATCCATCGTTAGCTACGGCTCAAAATAAGATTTTCAAATTCCCACTAACTCCAACTCAAAATACAGGAACAGCAACAGCAACTACAGGTGGAAATATAGGTATATTTATAAATGGCGTTGCTTTATTTGATTTTCGTGATGGTGTTGCATGGAATAATACCACACAAGCCCTTTGTGGCGGCCCAGGTAATACAGCTTGCCCTGGTGGTCCTGGAACAACTCAAGCATGGAACAGAGATGCAATTCCAGCTGAACGACCAGGTTTTGATTGTTCTAAAGCACATCCAGCGATGGGAAATTATCACCATCATCAAAATCCAAGTGCATTTAATTTGGATTTAACGGTTCTTTCAACGGTTTGTGATACGTATCCTTCAGACGGACTTTATGTAATTAATACATCCCAACATTCCCCATTGTTGGGTTTTGCGTATGATGGTTTTCCAATTTATGGTGCTTATGCCTACACCAATGTTGATGGAACAGGAGGTATTTCTAGAATGAAATCAAGCTATCAATTAAAATCTCAAACAACCAGAACCAATGGCCCCGCAGTAAATTCAACTTATTTTAATGGTTATTTTAGAGAAGATTATGAATATATTGCTCATACTGGAGATGCTACATATTTAGATATACACAATGGTCGTTTTTGTAAAACTCCAGAATATCCAAACGGTATTTATTGTTATTTTGCTACGGTGGATGCCAATCATAATTCAGCTTATCCTTATGTTGTTGGTCCGACCTTTTATGGTAATGTAGTTGCCACCACGGTAACATCTGTTCCTACTGGAACAACAACTTATAATCAATTGACTAATGAGACTTTTGAAAGTAAAGATTTTAAAGTTGTTATATCTCCTAATCCTGCTCAAGATTTTGTCGCAATTCAAACTCAAATGGCTGAAAAAGATTATAAAATAGAACTTATCGATGAGCTTGGTAAAATAATTAAAACATCTAAAATTTTGCAGGGCAGTACCTTATCAATTATTGAAATCGATACATTGTACAAGGGTGTTTATTTTATAAAAATCTATGATGATAATTCTTCCAAAAGTTTTAAAGTTATTATCAAATAATTAATTTAAATAAATCAAACTTAAAAACTATACAGAATTTCATGTTTTAATTTTTTTTTTTTGGAATAGTACATTAATTTGATATATAAGGTATTAATTCTTTATTTGTTCGGTTTAGTAATTAAAAATATATATTAAGTTTTAATAAAAAACTCAACATTACCTCAACTATACCGTTGTAATAACCTTTTTTAGTCAATCATTTCAGATAGGAAATATCTAATAAACATTGATTAAAATTGATAATAGTGTAAATTTTTATATGTTATTTTTATAATTTTTAGGTTGTATAGTTTCTTTATAGGTTCGAAAATATATTTTTGCCATTTAAATAGTAATTTTATAAAACAATTTTCAACAATAATTAAAACAAATTTTCTATGAAAAAAATTACCATTTTACTCTCGTTGTTTTGCATCACTATGGGTTATTCTCAAGTGCCAACAAGTGCAGCCCCGACGCCACCCGTTAGAAATGCTACAGATGTTATTTCTATATATGGTTCTGCTTACACTCAAATTTCAGGTGTTAACATAAATCCTAATTGGAGTCAAACAACAGTAACCACTGAAATTCAAATTGCTGGAAATAATACTCTTCAGTATGCCAATTTTAATTATCAAGGTACTGATTGGGCAGGTAATGTTCAAAATATTTCCACAATGCAGTACTTACATGTTGATATTTGGACTAACAATCAAGCACCTAATGTATATGCAATCAGTTCAGGAACTGAAATTCCTCATCCTATTCCAAGTGTTCCAGGTTCATGGCAATCTTTAGACATACCAGTTGCTGGACTTACAGGTAATTTGAGCAGTGTAATACAATTTAAATTTGATGGAGGAACTGCTGGAACTATTTATTTAGATAATTTATATTTCTGGAAAACTCCTGTAGCAGCTGGTACGGATGCTACTTTGAGTGATTTGCAAGTTGACGGAGCTACTGTTGGAGGATTTGTTGCAAATACAACAACTTACACACACGGTATTCCTTATGGAACTTCGGGAATTCCGCAAATCACATCGGCACCTACCACGGATTCAAATGCTACAAAAGTAATTACCCAGGCAACTTCAGTTCCAGGCAATGCAACCGTTGTTGTAACGTCACAAAATGGAAGTGTTACTAAAACTTATACTGTTTCTTATGTTTTTACTGGACCTTCTTCTGCAGCACCAACTCCTCCAAATAGAAATGCTAGTGATGTTATTTCGCTTTTTAGTAATGCTTACACTAATATTCCTATAGATACTTGGTCAGCTCCTTGGGATGATTCTTCATATGAGGACTTGCAAATTTTTGGGAATGATACTAAAAAAATAACTTTCGGGAATTTTATTGGTGTTGATTTTAGTACTCCAGGACATCATATTGATTTGACAAATATGACTCATTTTCATATGGATTTTTATACAGAGACAAGCAGTGTAATAGGTAAAGTTTTCAACACCAAGATTTCACAATGGGGAGGTACTGCTGCTGAAGTATCAGCAGGAGAATTAAATATTAATGACGGAACTACTCCTGGTGTTATTTCTGGTTCTTGGGTGTCAATTGATGTTCCAATGACTATAGGACCTTGGAGTAATAACCTTACAAGAAATGATATAGCTCAATTTTTAATTACATCTAATTTGAATGTAGTATATGTTGATAATATCTATTTCTATAAAGGAACAGCTTTGGGTGTTGATAATTTTGATAAAACAACTTTCAAGATGTATCCAAATCCAGTAAAAGGAACAATTAATCTCTCTGGAGATTCATTAATTGAAGATATTAAAA
>CAISUR010000182.1 GCA_903888655.1 uncultured Bacteroidota bacterium
AGATTTTCAAGCAATTCAGCTAGATTACGTTTTTTGTATAAATCTAATCCGTAATAGGTTAAATCTTGGGCAATTAGAATTAATTCTTTCACACCATTTTTAGCCAATCCTTCTGCTTCTTTTACCAATTTTTCTATAGATTGCGAGACGTGCTTGCCTCTCATAATTGGAATCGCACAGAAACTACATGGTCTGTCGCATCCTTCTGCGATTTTCAAATAAGCATAGTTTTTTGGAGTCGTTGTCAATCGTTCTCCTAGCAATTCATGTTTGTAATCGGCACCAAGCGCTTTTAATAAAAGAGGCAATTCGGTGGTGCCAAAATATTGATCAACATTAGGAATTTCTTTTTCTAAATCGGGACGATATCGTTCAGATAAACATCCGGTTACAAATACCTTATCAACAATGCCTCGTTCTTTTTTATCGGCATATTCTAAAATAGTATTCACCGATTCTGCTTTGGCATTATCAATAAATCCGCACGTATTAATGACAACAATATTTCCTTCTTGTTCATGAACCACATCTTTTCCACTGGCTTTCAATTGCCCCATTAAAACCTCACTATCATAAGTGTTTTTAGAACATCCAAGAGTTATGACATTGATTTTATTTTTCTTTAGCGATTTGGTTCTCATACCTTTATTTTATTGGGATGCAAAATTACAATATTTAATCTGAATTTATTTCAGATTCTATTATTTTCCTTTTAAGAAGTGAAACTTTCCGTAAATGATTTGCAACAAAAAAAACCATCCGAATCATGAATGGTTTTAAGTATCTTTATTATCATATTCGGATTATAATTCAAACAATAAGGTCAAACTAACGGTATTATTTACCGATTTGATTCTTGCCGCATCAGTTAATCCTTGAGAGAAAAATTGTTGATTATATTCACGTTTTGCATAAGCATAAGCTAAATCTAATTTCGTTGCACCAAAATTATATCCTAAACCTCCTGAATATCCTGTCAAGTCACCTATTGTTTTTCCATCCTTATAAGGACTTTGTTCCCAACGGTACCCGCCACGAATGCTGATTTTTTGAACTTTATATTCTCCACCGATTCTCACTTCATTGGAAGTAGTTAATAAACTTGACATGGTTGCATTTGTTGAAGAAAAATCATTTGCAGGACCATAAGAAGTTCCACTATAATCTTTAACTGCATAATCCAAACTAATCAATCCACGTTTTCCAAAAAGGTAAGCAAAACTGGTAGTTAATTTTCCTGGAGTTTGTAATTTATAAGGTTGAAATACCATTGTGGTATTTGGGTCAGTAATAATACCAGAATATTGCGTATTGTCTTGAGTTGTATTTAATCCATAACCAGATGTAGTTACTCGTTGACTCAATTCGTCGGTTAATCGATACCAAGTAGGCGACTCATAAGCTAAGCCAATTCGTACTTCTTTAACGGGTTTGAAAATAGTTCCTAGATTAAATGAAAATCCGCTTCCATAGGTATATAAATCGTTATTGAAATGAATAACATCAACTGTTGATCCAGAGGCATATTTTGGATTATTATTTGTTTCAAAAAAACTACTTGATTGTCTGTAATCTAAAAAGTGCGAATTCAAATTCAAACCAAAAAACCATTTGTCTGTGTATTGTCCAGAAAAATTAAAAGCTAATTTACCATTGTAACCAGTAGTTCTTGTTCTGTTTTCTTGGTAGTAGTTTCCTCCAGAAGCAATACCTGATGAGTATGAATTGATATTAGCATTAGTATAATTAGTAGGGTCACTAGCTAAAGGAATAGGATTAATTATATAAGAATTATATCCTAAATATGCTTGTTGTTCGTTGTAATATAGGTCATTAAAATTGTAATTGCTTAATGTCCCCAATGAAACACCATTAGCATAACTTAAAAAATAGTTAGCAACAGAATTATTTGGATTCGTACCAGCAGAAAAGGTAGAGTTATCTAAATTTTTAGTATTTTCATAATTTATCGTAAAAGCAAATTTTTTCCAATCGCTTTTCTTGTCATAATTATTGAAAACAAATACACCACCAGCTTGGTTCAAATCAAGCGAATTTCTTCTATCAGAGGTATTGTTCCCAAAATAATTAGAATTATTAGATGAGTTGTAATTACTTAATGAAACACCAACCTGATTGTTTGCAAAAATCACAGAACCAGCTGGATTAACATTAATAGCAGAAAAATCTCCACCAAGCGCACCAAAAGCACCACTCATGGATCTAAATCTTGCAGTTCCACCTAAATCGGTTTGTGCATAACGAAGTGCATCGTTAATATCTTGAGCTTGAATAGAAGTCATAGTCAAGCTTACTATTGCTAATGCAAATATCTTTTTCATAGTATTTTAGAGATTATAATTAATATTTAACGTCTTCCACCACCACCAGATCTTCCGCCGGAGCCACTGGATCTTCCACCACCACTGTTATATGATCTAGGTGATGAACTAGAACTTGAAGGCGTATATGATCTAGGTGAAGAATAGGTGTTATTTGAATTGTTATAGTAACTTCTTGGGGTGTTGTTGTAGTTTCTAGGACTATTATAATTTTGATTAGAATAATTAGTTCTAGGATTGTTATTAGAGTAATTTGCTGTATTTCTGGGTGCTACATTGTTGTTATAGTTTCTTGGAACTCCAGTTACTGTATTGGATCTTCTACCAGTGTAATTATAATAACTATCTCCAATAAAATTTGAACCTCTTCTTCCTCCAGAATATGCGTAGTTATGTCCTAAATAACCGTTATTCCATCCCCAATTGTTGCCATAATATCCATAGCCATAGTTGCCGTACCAGCTTGGTCCATACCAATAATTCCATCCCCAACTTGGACCGTACCATGAGTTCCATCCATAACTTGGATAATACCAACCGTTATTCCAGCCCCAATAATTTCCATAATAACCTCCATAACCCCAATAAGAATTATTCCAACCCCAATTATTACCGTAAATATTCACAGTTACATTATCTGGGTTTGAACCCCAACCCGCATAACTAGATTGGTTTTGACTTACATTTTCATTATTGTTATTGTTGTTAACATCGTTAGAAGAATATTTCTCCACATCTGTAAAAACTTGTTGGTTGTCTTTATTTAAATTACTGAAATATTCTTTATAGTATCCACTATTAGCTCGAGACTCTTCTTTTTGTTTTGGTTTTTCATTGGAACCATAAACCCCATCATTATCATAATAAGATGAATTTTGGTAAGAACCACAAGAAGTTGC
>CAISUR010000183.1 GCA_903888655.1 uncultured Bacteroidota bacterium
AAAAACAAAAACTAACAACGTTACAAAAAAAATATATCGAAAATAGTTCAATTGCGTCGAAGCACTTGTTATCAATCATTAATAATGTATTAGATATTTCTAAAATCGAAGCAGGCGAAATGTCGATAGAGGAAGAGGATTTTATAATAGAAAATTCCGTAAAAAATATAATTGCTGTATTATCTCCAAAAGCAGAAGAAAAAGGCATAGTTCTCTCGTCTTCAATAGATAAAACAATTGCCAAAGTGTTGAAAGGAGATTCTTTTAGAATTGAGCAAATATTGTTCAACCTTGTTGGAAATTCATTAAAATTTACTCCAGTAGGAAAAGTTAATGTAGACTGTAGTTTAATTACAGACTTTAATATTTCTCAAAGAATCTGTATTACAGTAAGTGATACAGGAATTGGAATGGAGCAAAGTTTTGTAGATAATATCTTTAATAAATTTTCACAAGAGGATAAAGAAGTTACCCGGAAATATGGTGGGTCTGGATTAGGAATGTCTATCACCAAAGAACTTGTCAATTTAATGAATGGTACAATCGAAGTTGAAAGTATTAAAGATGAAGGAACAACCATAAAAATATATATTGATTTAAGAAAAGGAAGTATCGATAGTATTAAATCATCTCAAACAAGTAAAAAATTATCAGATATTAATGGAGCAAAAATTTTATTAGTTGAAGATAATTATTTGAATAGAATGGTTGCGCAAAATACATTGCAATATTTTAATTGTGTGGTAACGGAAGCCGAAAATGGTTTAGAAGCAATCGATGCTTTAAAGGCAAAAGAGTTTGATATTATACTTATGGACATTCAAATGCCAGAAATGGATGGGATTGAAGCAACAAAAATGATCAGGAATGAACTCAAACTAAATATTCCAATAATAGCATTAACAGCTAATGCTTTTAAAACCGAAATTGAACGATTTAAAAAAGTTGGAATGAATGATTATGTTACCAAACCATTTGACGAGACAATTTTATTGGAAACGATAGCCAAACATCTTTTTGTAGAATATGACAAACCACAGGATGCCGAAATTATAGTTGAAAATCAATTATTATACAACTTAACTTCCTTAATTAATTTAAGTAGAGGAAATAAAGATTTTGTTGATAAAATGATCTCTATTTTTATTATTCAAACTACCGAGACCATTGAGAAAGTAGAAAATGCAATAGAAATAAAAGATTTTGAAGAAGTAAGTCGATTAATCCATAAAATTAAACCTAGTATTGAAGGAATTGGAATTGTTTCAATTATTGAAGAAGTTAAATTACTTGAAAAAGTAGCAGCAGAAAATAATAATAAAAAATTAATAATTTCTTTATTCAATACTATTAAGTTTACTTTAGAAAATGTAATTTTACAATTGAAAGAAAATGAATTGAGTTAGAAGATAGTGTTAAATTGGATTTTTTTCCAATATTTGGAATTTTTTTATTTTCAATAAAACATAAGTTGCTGAATGATAGTCCTTTATAAAAATGGCTTAAAATTGGTTCAGAGTTATGAAAATAATTACATAAATATGGAAAATCAATTTAAATTTTTTATCGTAGACGATGATGTATTTTGTGCAAACACATACAAACAGTATCTTAAAAACTTGAATTATAATGACATTACGTATTACAGCAACGGAAACGATTGTTTAAATAATTTAAGTCAAAAACCAGATATTATTTTCTTAGACCATAATATGGATGATATCACTGGATTTGAAGTTTTAAAGAAAATTAAACGACATAATCCAAATATATATGTTGTAATGATTTCTGGTCAAGAAAATATAGTTACCGCAGTTGATGCTTTAAAATATGGAGCATTTGATTATGTAGTAAAAGACGCTAATGTGGGTGAAAAAATGATTCAAGTTATAGATAAAATAATTAGAGTTAAGGAACATTTACGGAAGTCAAACCCGTCTCTTATCCAAAAATTGCTCTGGATTTTTTGATAAAGACAAGACACAAAGACACAAGAAGACACACAAGAACATGAAAATAATTTTTAGAACGCTAGCAATAATTTTGCTATTTACCTCATGCAAGACTTATAACTTAATAGACAACAAGCAGGGAGCATTAGACAAAGAAGTATTCAATTATGATGCTAACTATCAATATAAGATTCGAAAAGACGATAAAATTACTATTTCTGTCGCAGGCGAAGATGAGTTGAGTGTAGGTTCCGAATATGGAATTTATAATTCCAATGAAGTATATGGAAAATGGCTATTGGTTGACGCTAATGGTAATATTGAAGTTCCTAAAATTGGAACTATTAATGTTTTAGGTAAAACGATACCCGAACTAAAGCAATTTTTGCAAGTAAAATTGAAGCAATGGTTAGTTTTTCCTGTGGTTGATGTCAAAGTACTCAACAAAGAAATTGCAATTCTGGGAGAAGTAAGAACTCCAGGAACTATACAAGTTGATAGAGATAAAAATAGCTTATTTGAAATAATAAGCAAAACCGGCGGTTTTGATTTTTACGCCAATTTAAAATCAATCAAAATTTTACGACAAGATGGTGATAATGTAAGAGTAACCAATGTTGATTTAACCAATTCTGAAGACATCCTAAACACCAATATACTGCTTCACCCCGGCGATGTAGTAATTGTTCCCTCCCGAAAATTTAAAGACTTTGATAAAAGAGTTTCTAGTATAATTCCATTTACAACTGCTGTAACTGCAGGAGCAATTCTTTTAAACTTTTTCAAAAAATAGAAGATGAGCGAAAATTTAAGATTACTAAAACCGTTTTTTAGAGGATTACCAATAATAATTGCATCAGTTGTTTTAAGTGCTCTTTTTGCAAAAAAATACTTAAATTATGTTACACCAATGTATGAAAGTTCAGCCAAGTTAGAATTAGCTGATGTTCAGGAAGGTGTTCCTAGTACGAAACTCTATAAAGATTTTGATGTTTTCGCATCTGCCAACAAAATTGCAACGGAAATTGAGGTTTTAAAATCTAGTAATTTAATTCAAAAAACTCTTGATGAATTACCATTCAATAAAGAAATCTACAGAAAAGGTAAGCTAAGGACTTCTGAAATTTTCATGGATTGTCCAATTTCGATTAACGGTACATTCAATTCACCAAAAGCCTATGACCAACGATACTCATTAAAAGTAATTTCAACTAAAAATTTTCTTTTCTCTTATCCTAAAAGTGATTCGAAAATTAAAGGAGAATTTGGAATACCTCTAAAAATTAAAGGAGGAATTTTGTATATCACCATAAATCAAAATGTAGTAAATTCAAAAAAAGGGGGAAAATTGATAGATAATTTTGAATTTGAATTTTTGAGCCAAGAAAAATTGATGGCTAAAATTAATAAAGATCTTGATATTGTTGCTGTTGATAAAGATGTACCAGTTGTTAGAATTAATTTAAAAAGTAATGTACCTGAAAAGGCAGCGTTATTTGTGAATAAATTAGCAGAGATGTACATTAAAGATTATATCGAAATTAAATACAAAGCTGCAAGCATTACAGTTTCTTTTTTAAAAAATGAAATAAATAGCGCTAGAGATAAACTATCATCTTCTGAAGACAATATCCAAAATTATAGAGATGATAAAAATATAATCAATTTTACTCAAGAAAACGAGACCGATTTACGTAAAATTTCTCAACTAAAAATTCAGAAAACTAATGTAAAAATGTCTTTAGATGCTATTAAAAACTTGAATAAATACATTGATAATGGTAAAAATCACTATCTAGATCTTGCTGCAAATTTTGAGGCATTTAATGATCTACTTTCAACAGAAATGATGAAAAGTATCAAAAAATTACAAGCCGATAAAAAAGATTTATTATTAGTTTACACTCCTGAAAATGATAAGATAAAAGTAATTGATCAAAAAATTAAAGATCTTACAGATTATCAAATTGAAAGTATCAAAAACACCGAAAAAGACTTACAAACTAAATATGATAAGTTATCGTCAGATATTAAGGATGCAGAGAAAGTATTTATTGGTTTGCCTGAAAGGGAAAAAAATCTTAAAATTTTAGAAAGAGAATTCAATCTCTATGAAAGAAACTATAACTATTTGAATGAAAAAAGAATAGAGGCCGAGATTGCAAGATCAGCAAAAATTGCTTTTCACAAGGTTATTTCACCAGCGACGGTTTCTTCTGAACCAGTTTCACCAATTAAAATCATAATCATTTTAATCGCATGTATGTTAGGTTTAATAGGTTCAATAAGTATTATCTACATCTATCACTCTCTGAAAGCAAAAGTAAATGATGTCTTTACAATTGAAAAAAATAGTACGATACCCATAGCGTTTACAACTCCATTTGTTAAAAAGAGAGAAAATATATTAAATGTGTTTTTGAAAGAAGTGATACAGCTAGAACTGAAAGGAATTATTCAAAAACAAAATATTTTGGTGGTGAGTTCTTATGATAAATCCAAAGATCATTTGTTTCATTCTATCAATTTAACTAAAGCATTAGTTGCCCAAGGAAGAAAAGTATTAGTAGTTGATGCCGCAGGAGAATTAGAAGGTAACATCCCAACTTCCGATTATATTAATTATTCAGATAATAAATATTTAAGCTACACTAAAGCAATTTTTCAAGAGGAGATTAAGGCGAAATTAAAGGATTACGATTTGTGTTTGATTCACAATCAAAGTATTAAAGAAGATAAACTTGGTCTTTTATTTATGAGTATTGCATCACAAAATTTAATGATTTTGGATAGTAGAAAGACCGCAGAAAAGGCAATTGTAAGTATTGAATTATTGAGAGACGAATATAAATTACCTAATTTTTGGTTTGTATTAAATAAAGATGATTACAATCCTAGTTTGTATTCTGAAATAAGACAAACTTGGAAAAAATACCGCAAGAGAAAATCAGCATAATTATAACTCGCAGTAAACAGTTTGAATAACAAACAATAATAATTCAAGCGATAATTTTTTTACCTATAAAACTAAATTTAAGACATGAAATTATTGGCAAAAAAAGAATTGTCCTCAACACTTTTGGTCCTTTTTGACCAAGCTGTTTTTAGCGGAACAAATTTTTTGCTGACCTTATTTTTAGCTCAAAAATTAGATATAAAAAATTTCGGATTATTTTCAACCATAGTTTTAGTTACTTACTTGGTTTTAAGTATTACCAATGCTCTTATTATTCAACCGTTTCAGGTTTCTATTGTAAAAATTTCAAAAGTAAAGGAATATTATGTGTCTTTATTCCTCGGACTAGTGGCTTTACTATCTTTATTCATGTTCTTAGTGAAGTTGCTAGTCCTTTTTTTACCAGAAGAAAATCTTTATGTTGTCCAATCAAATGCAATAATCTGTTTTGTAGTAGGTTATTTACTTCAGGATTTTTTTAGAAAAATATTTCTTGCAACGGCTAATATTTTAGCTGTCATAGTAATCGATGTTATTTTCTTAGTGTTAATCTCGATTGCTTTTTATATTTATCGGAATGACATTTCCTTATTTAATTCCTTATTAATTTTAGGTATATCAAATTGTATTTCTTCTTTTCCAGGACTTTATTTTTTTATAAAAAATTACCAAAATCCTCTTTCTTGGAAATTGTTTTTAAAAGACCATATCAATCAGGGGAAATGGCTCTTTAGCGTTGCAGTTTTACAGTGGAGTTCAAGTAATTTTTTTGTGTTAATCTCAGGAATTTATTTAGGAATCGAAGCACTTGGGGCTTTAC
>CAISUR010000184.1 GCA_903888655.1 uncultured Bacteroidota bacterium
CGGCCTTCGGCCTCTGATCAATATCATAAAAATTTTATAGAATTATCAATTGAAATAAAAAAAAGATATAAAGATTTAGGTTACATTAACTCTGGATTTATATCAGAAATAAAAGATATTTTTAATTAAAACTAAACAAACATAATGAAAACAATAGCAGTAATAGGCGCAGGAACTATGGGCAACGGAATTGCTCACACTTTTGCACAAAGCGGGTTTACCGTAAAATTAATCGATGTTTCCGAAAAATCTTTAGAAAAAGGAATGGCAACTATTGCCTCAAACCTTGACCGAATGGTTTCAAAAGGAACGATTACCGAAGAAGATAAACACAAAACTATCGGAAACATTATCACGTACACTGATATCAAAGATGGTCTAGTAGGAACTGATTTAGTAGTTGAAGCTGCCACCGAAAACGTTACTTTAAAACTAAACATCTTCAAACAATTGAGTGACATTTGTGATCACAATGTGATTTTAGCAACCAATACTTCATCGATATCAATCACGCAAATAGCCGCACAAGTAGTTCATCCAGAGCGAGTAATCGGAATGCACTTTATGAATCCAGTGCCGATTATGAAATTGGTTGAAATCATTCGTGGTTACAATACTTCTGATGAAGTAACTAAAATCATCATGGAGTTATCAGTGAAATTAGGAAAAACTCCAACAGAAGTTAATGATTATCCTGGATTTGTAGCCAACAGAATTTTAATGCCCATGATTAACGAATCAATCGAAACATTATATAACGGAGTGGCTGGCGTTCAAGAAATTGACACCGTAATGAAATTAGGTATGGCACATCCCATGGGACCTTTACAATTAGCCGATTTCATTGGTTTAGACGTTTGTCTTTCCATCTTAAACGTAATGTATGATGGGTTCAAAAATCCAAAATATGCTCCTTGCCCACTTTTAGTAAATATGGTAATGGCTGGAAAACTAGGCGTAAAATCGGGAGAAGGTTTCTACGATTATTCGGAAAGCAAAAAGGCAGAAAAAGTTTCGAAACAATTTTTAAAGTAAAAAGTAAAAAGTGATTAGTAAATAGTTTTTGCTAATCACTATTCACTAATCACTATTCACTCAAAATGAGCAAAATAATCCCCTTCAAAGCGGTTCGTCCTACACCTGATAAAGTGGCGTTAGTAACTTGTCGTAATTACGATGATTATTCACCTGCGGAATTGGCCTCGTGGTTGGATTTCAATCCGTATTCTTTCTTGCATGTCATTAATCCTGCTTATGTGCATTCGCAAAAGATTACTTTAGACAAGCGCTTTAAAGGGGTCGCTCATAAATATCAAGATTTTAAAAACGATGGAATATTCATTGAAGATGAAAAACCAGCTTTCTTTTTATATGAAATTGAAACCAAAAATCAATCTTTTATAGGAATTGTAGCCGGAACTTCCATTGATGATTATAAAAATAATGTCATCAAAAAACACGAAGATACGTTGCAATATCGTGTGGAATATTTTAAGGATTATTTGCATCAAACGGGTTTTAATACGGAACCAGTTTTAATTACATATCCCGATAATTTAGAATTAAATAATTGGATTTCTGAAAAGAAAAAAGAACAACCAATTTATCATTTTGCTACCACGAATAAAGAAAAACATACGCTATGGAAAATTGATTCTAAAACAGAAATAATCTGGCTAGAGAAACAATTTGAAAACATTCCAGAATTGTATATTGCTGACGGCCATCACCGTTCAGCTTCGGCCGAATTATTATTTGATGAAAACAATCATTTAGAGAATCAAAATCTGAGATGCTTTATGAGTTTTTTAATTGCAGAAAGCAATGTCAAAATATATGAATTCAACCGAATTATTCGCGATTTGAATGGGTACTCTAAAGAAGATTTTCTAGAAAAATTATCCGAACATTTCATCATCAAAACCAA
>CAISUR010000185.1 GCA_903888655.1 uncultured Bacteroidota bacterium
ATTTAATAGCGTTTTAGAAATGAAAAAATGATGTCTTTTTTCAGAGTGCAAAGATAATTTTTCTAAATAGAAAACCAATAACAAATTGTTATTTTTTTTAAGTTAACTTTAATTTTCTTAAGACCTCATATTTCAAATAGTTGGAAGTATTTATTTTCTTCTTTAGATAATAATTATTTGTAATAAATTACATTAATTTGACTTGAGTAAAAGAATTTAGTGAGAAACTTTACATTTTATGAAACAAATCGTAGTATTCTCTTTCAATAGCTTCTTGATGATTAGGATGTGCAATTCGAATCAATTCTGATGCGCGTTGGCGTAATGTTTTTCCATATAAATCGGCAATACCGTTTTCGGTAATAACATAATGAATGTGAGCTCGTGTAGTTACTACTCCAGCTCCTTGTTTTAAAAAAGGTACAATTCGACTCACTCCTTTTTTGGTAGTAGAAGGTAAAGCAATAATAGCCTTTCCACCAGCACTTAAGGAAGCACCTCGAATAAAATCCATTTGACCCCCAACACCAGAATACATTTGAGGTCCAATAGAGTCTGCGCAAACTTGTCCAGTTAAGTCTACTTCGATTGCTGAATTAATCGCAACCATATTGGTGTTTTTCCGAATACGAGCCGTATCGTTTACCATGGAAGATTCTTTTAATTCTATAAACGGATTATCACTAACAAAATCATATAGCCGTTTGGAACCAATTAAAAAAGTGGCTAAAACTCTACCTCGCAATGTTCCTTTATAATCGCAATTAATCACACCGCTTTCTATTAAATCAATCACACCGTCTGAAAACATTTCGGTATGTAATCCTAAGTCTTTATGGGTTTTTAATTTGCTCAAAGCGGCATTTGGAATCGATCCAATACCCATTTGAAGAGTACTTCTATCATCAATTAAAGTGGCAATATATCCTCCAATTTTTTCTTCTTCTGCAGTGAATAGTTCGGGTTCATGACCGTAAATAGGAACGTCAACATCCACTAAATAATCAATTTCAGAAACGTGAATGATACCATCACCAAAAGTTCTTGGCATTTGTGGATTTACTTGTGCGATGACGATTGTAGCATTTTCGATAGCGGCTACTGTAGCTTCAACAGAAACTCCAAGCGAACAATATCCATGTCTATCTGGAGGGGAAACATGGATAAAAGCCACATCAAGAGGCAATACATTTTTACGAAATAAATGTGGCAATTCACTCAAAAAAACAGGTGTGTAAGAACCATTCCCTGCTTTTAACGTATGTCGAACATTGGCCCCAAGAAAAAAAGAATTTACATGAAAACTTTCTGCCAAAGCAGGATTTGCATATCGGGCTTCTCCTTCGGTGTGCAAGTGACAAATCTCTACATTTCTCAATTCGGAGGCACGCTCGGTCAATGCGTTGGCTAAAATCGTAGGTGCGGCTGCGGCGGCTTGAAAATACACTCTATCGCCCGACTTTACTACTTTTACAGCTTCTGATGCAGTTAAATATTTACTCATATCTTATATTTTGCTGTAAAGTTATAACGATTCAACATTCAAAAATATGACAAAACTCATGTTTTTATTAGCTTTTAAATCAAACTAAATTGAAAAGAAAAAGCTACACAACTTTGATAAATAAGAAGAATCCATCAGTAAAAAGCACCACACCAACTATTCCTAATACAGTAGCAATATACCACAAATATTTTTTCTTGACCAAAGCAGCAATTGAAGATAATAATATGGCTATCTGAAGAAAAATAACTGCTTCACCAAAAGTTTTAGCATGAACTTGAGCCTCGTCTCTAGCTGACTCAAGTGCCGCAGCTTCTCTCTTTATAGAAGCTTTTTCGGCTTCATATTTTTTTACTTTACTATCGTATTTATCAATACGAGTTTGATAAGCCTTTATGAGTTCTACATTTTTTTTGGGAGTCGAAAGTAATTGCATTTGGAAATTTTCTTTTTGATTTTCATTCAAATACAACTTAATGCTTTTACTTTGATAATACGACCATTTATCGGTTGCTAATGCTTGACTTAAAACTGATTTTGTCGAAAAACTTCCTCCCTTAAAGGTGGAAAGAGTGGCGCACACAGCAAAAATAATTGTTGTAAAAGCCAAATAATTTAACCAAGGTTCTTTTTTCTCTTCTGCCATTTTAATTGAATTGAATCTGATTTTTTCTGATAAATTAATAGGTTAGTTAAATAGTTGCTGGTAGTAAAACTACTAAAACTATAAATAACAAAAGTAATTTTTAAAATGCTTAAAATGATTAATTTGGGTATACTATTGTATTCCAAAAAAAGTTAATAAAAAGCAATCTTTCCAATTACAAAAGATTGAATGACTATTTATTAAAAACTCATATTCATAGAATTTTTTGAGGTATTATTTTGTGAAAGTATTTAAAATGAGATCGTTTCCACTTCTTTGTTAATTTTGTTTACTAGTCCGACCAACACTTTCCCGGGACCAATTTCAGTAAAACTGGTTGCTCCATCTTGAATCATTTGTTGTACTGATTGCGTCCATTTTACAGGAGCCGTCAATTGAATGATTAAGTTTTTTTTAATTTCTTCTGCATCTGAAACCGCAATAGCCGTTACATTTTGATATACAGGACAAATTGGTGTTGAAAAAGTGGTTGCTTCAATAGCTGCAGCCAACTCTTCTCTAGCTGGCTCCATCATTGGTGAGTGAAAAGCGCCACCAACGGGTAAAATTAGAGCTCGTTTTGCTCCTGCCTCTTTCATTTTTTCGCAAGCCAATTCAACGGCTTTGTACTCTCCAGAGATTACTAATTGCCCCGGACAGTTATAATTGGCTGCTACCACAACACCCTCAATCGAAGCACAAATATCTTCAACAATTTTATCGTCTAGATTTAGAACAGCTGCCATTGTTGAAGGTTTAATTTCACAAGCTTTCTGCATCGCAATAGCGCGTTGGGAAACAAGTTTTAATCCGTCTTCAAAAGATAATGCGCCATTAGCTACTAAGGCAGAAAATTCACCTAATGAGTGTCCAGCTACCATTTCTGGTTTAAAATTTTCTAAAGTTTTAGCTAAGATAACCGAATGTAAAAACACCGCAGGTTGCGTTACTTTGGTTTCTTTCAATTCTTCGGCTGTACCTTCAAACATGATATCTGTAATTCTAAAACCCAATATATCGTTGGCTTTTTCAAATAATTCTTTTGCTACTGTTGAGTTTTCATATAAGTCTTTGCCCATTCCTGAGAACTGTGCGCCTTGACCCGGAAATACGTATGCTTTCATATTATTAATTTAAATTTTTAATACCTCAATTTTTGTAAAGATGACAAAAATACTAAAATTTCAAATAGCAATTTACATCTTTAAAAGTAACTTTTAGCATTTCATTAACCATATCATTAAACCATTTGTAAGTAAATTTGTCCAATGCACAACTCACTTTTCTAATGATAAAACTGCGTTCATTAATTCTAATATTTTTATTATCATACTCCGTTTCATTTTTCAGTCAAGAAACTCATAAAAAATGGAAGTTTGCTTTTCAATTGGACAATCGTTTTTCAAGTCTTCGCGGACAAGAGGTTACTGTTTTTGGGGCAAAATTAGGATTGCAATATAAAAAACTAACCCGTTTTGGCATTGGAAGTTCTTTTGTTTTAAATCCAGTTTATATTACTTATTTCAATAAAAGATTAAATACTCTAGAAACAAACAAAATTAGTTTCTGGTATTTCAGCGTTTTTAATGATTGGATTCTTTATAAAAACCAAAAATGGGAATGTTTCCTGACGGAACAAATTGGTTTTGGAGATCCAAATTTTACTAAAGAAATCAATAATGATGTTGTTAGTGATGTTAATGTTAACTTATATATTAATGAAATTTCAGGTCAAGTGAATTATAAACTAACGCCATGGATTGGAGTGGGAGTGGGAATAGGTCATCGGAATTTATTAAATAAAAAATCGGTACTAAACGCAACGTTTGACGCACCGATTTATATTGCAAAAATCATTATTTATCCCGATTATTTCTTCAAAAAAAATAAAGATTAAAACGTTATTGCGTTGACAATGTTCATCAATTGATTTTTATATTCGTCGTTGATGATTCCGTTTACAGCATCAAAATTTTCGTAAAAACTTGGCAACGACATACTGCCTTTCACCACAGCACCTTGAAATGGAAATCTATTTTTAGCGATTTCTAAAACGGAGCTTCCACCACGTGGTCCTGGTGAAGTTGATAATAAAACTACTGGTTTCTCTTGAAATGTTTTTGAGTTAATTCTGGAAGTCCAATCGAATATGTTTTTGAAAGCAGTTGTATAGGCCCCGTTATGTTCTGCAAACGAAATTACAATCAAATCGGCGGTTCCTAATTGGGCATAGAAATCGTGCGCTAATTGCGGAATTCCGGCATTCGTTTCTTTATCTATTGAAAAAATAGGCATTTCATAATCGTTCAAGTCTAAAACGGTAATGGTAGCCTCTTTAAATTGTTTTGCAGCATAGGTTGCCAATTGTTTGTTAATGGAAGTTTTGCTTGATGAAGCTCCAAAAGCGATGATTTTTTTCATAAATGTTTTTCTATAAATGTTTTTGTTTTCAAAACGGCATTCTGGACCATTTCAAAATTGTTTATTGGTTCTTGTGTTGTTTTATCAACCCAATTAATGGTAAAAGTCATCTGGGTTTCGGTATCAGAAATCAGACTAATATCATTATCGACATAGCCTTCTAATGCAGGATGATCTACCAATAGAAATCGGACCTTGTAAGGCACAAAGGTTATTTTTTCCTTTAAAATGGTTACCTTTTCTGGCATGGTTACCGTCATTTGTCTTGAAACAAAATCGGCAGTCTTTTCCATAATTATAACCTCAGTAACTCCAGGCACAAAATGCTCAGGATGGTCAATTTTATACATTAAATCTTGCCAAACTTTTTCTAACGAAGCTGTAACAACAGTAGTATACTGAACCATTTTATTATTCGTTTAAATAGTACGTCAAGGCACCCGAAGGGCATTTATTTATGGTTTCAACAATTTTTTCTGTAGTCGAATTTTCGGCCATAATCCAGGGTTTTTCTTTTGGTTTAAAAACGTCAGGGTTATTTTTCACACACTCGGCAGCGTGTTTGCACAAGGCATTTTTCCATACAATGGTTACTTCGCCATTGCTGTATTCTTTGATTAGGTCTTTTGCATCCATAGTTATAGTGCGGTGTTAATAGTTATTTTATTTTTTAAAATTTTAGAAACCGGACATTTTTCGGCAATAATCAACAATCGATTTTTAGTTTCCTCATCAACGTTAGACGAAAAAGAAATTTCTCTTGTAATTATGGTTTCGAATACATCATTATTTTCTTGCGTTAAATTTACAGCAATTTTTATTTCTGGAATATCCCATCCTTTTCGGTCGATGTACATTCGCAAGGTGGATAATGTGCATCCAGCGAGTGACGCTAATAAGGTTGAAAACGGGTCAGGGCCTAAATCCTCTCCTCCTACATTTTCGGGTTCGTCCATCAATAATCTTCCATTACGCCATAAAATCGTGCACAAATAATTTTGCGTTCCAATGCTTCCGGTAATATCGTGGTCTAATAGATTGGCCATAGTTATAAAACGTCTCTAATCTCTAGAGTTTTATCAAAAACACTTTTGGCAAACGGGCAAAGTGGAATAATTTTAATGCTTTTTTCTCTGGCGTATTCCACGGCTTTTAACACCATTTTCTTTCCAAATCCTTTGCCTTCATTACCTGGTTTTACTTCGGTATGGTCGATGATGATTTTGTCTTCGCCTGCAAAAACAAAGGTCATCATGGCTTCGTGATTGCCGTTTACATCAATATAAAAAACACCGTTTTTATCATTGATTTTAAGTTGTACTTCGTTGTTCATGTTTTATACTAAAAACGTTGTTCTTATTGTTCCATCGGAATTTCCATTATTAAAAACTTAGCATTTGTAACTGCTTTAATTTCAATTTCTGAAGTATCCCAAAGTCCGAGTGCATCTCTTTTTTCGAGTTTTTCTCCGTTAACTTCAATCACGCCATCAATGTTCATGATGTAAAATCCGTTGCCTTCTTTTTTCAACTCTAATTTTTTAGAGAAATAGGCATCAAAATCAGATAAATAAAACCACGCATCTTGATATATCCACACGCCTTCATCATCTGCATTAGGCGAAAGGATTTGCGCAAAATTATTTTTTTGCTCGGTTATATCCAAAGTGATTTGTTGGTACCGCGGCTCCACATTTCTAACTTTAGGAAACAACCAAATTTGAAACAATTTAGTGTGTTGATCGTGATTGGGATTGAATTCGCTGTGTTGTATTCCGGTTCCAGCGCTCATTACTTGTACATCGCCAGTTTTGATAGTCGCGGCATTTCCCATGCTATCTTTGTGCGCCAAATCACCTTCTAATGGAATGGTGATGATTTCCATATTATCATGTGGATGTGTTCCAAAACCCATTCCCGCAGCAACCGTATCGTCATTTAAAACGCGCAACATTCCGAATTGCACTCGATCAGGATTGTACCAACTGGCAAAACTAAAACTATGGTAGGCATTAAGCCATCCGTGGTCGGCATGACCTCTACTATCGGATTTGTGTAAAACTGTATTTTTCATTTTTAATTTATTTTAAACTATTGTAATTCAAATTTAAATAAATGGTAGTAGACATTTCATAATAATAAAGCTCAAAAAATAACTTTTTTTGAGCTTTATCTAATCTGTTTACTAATGAGGAAGTTACTTAGGAAGCAATTTCTAATCTTTTCAATAAGTTTTTGTTTAGCGTATGTTCCGCATAATCCTTATCGATTTCTAAAACTTTTTCATCAGAACTTGGTAGCTCATACATCGCATCTGTTAAAATTGCTTCACATAAAGAACGTAATCCACGAGCACCTAATTTATATTCTAAAGCCTTCTCAACAATATAGTCTAAAGCCTCATTAGTTACAGAAAATGCCACATCATCCATCGCAAACAACTTTTCGTATTGCTTAATCAAGGCATTTTTTGGTTCCGTTAAAATAGAACGTAAAGTTTCTCTATCCAACGGATCCATGTGCGTCAATACCGGCAAACGTCCAATAATTTCAGGAATCAATCCAAAATCTTTGATGTCTTTTGGAATAATATATTGCAACAAATTGTCTTTATCGATATTATCTGTATTTCTTGAAGTCGCATAACCAACCGCAGTTCTATTCAAACGTTTTGATATAATTCTTTCAATCCCATCAAAGGCACCACCAGCGATGAATAAAATATTTTGTGTATTTACTTCAACAAATTTTTGGTCAGGATGTTTTCTTCCCCCTTTTGGTGGCACATTTACAACGGTTCCTTCTAATAATTTCAGTAATGCTTGTTGTACGCCTTCTCCAGAAACATCTCGAGTTATAGATGGATTGTCACTTTTACGTGCAATTTTATCAATTTCGTCAATGAATACGATTCCTCTTTCGGCTTTGGTCACATCATAATCGGCTGCTTGAAGTAATCGTGTTAAAATACTTTCTACATCTTCACCCACATAACCTGCTTCGGTTAGTACCGTTGCATCTACAATTGCCAAGGGAACGTCAAGCATTCGAGCAATGGTTTTGGCTACCAGGGTTTTACCAGTACCTGTTTGTCCTACCATAATGATGTTTGATTTTTCAATTTCCACATCTTCATGGTGTTGCTGCTGCATTAATCTTTTGTAGTGATTATATACTGCAACCGACATTACTTTTTTGGTTTGATCTTGACCAATTACATATTCATCAAGAAATGCTCTAATTTCTTTTGGCTTGCGCAAAATTAAATCCGTAGCAATTTTTGCATTGGAATTGGTTTTTAATTCTTCTAAAATAATTCCGTGTGCTTGTTCAATACAGCGGTCGCAAATATGTGCGTCAATTCCAGCAATCAATAAATTGGTTTCTGGTTTTTTTCTTCCACAGAAGGAACATTCTAATTTTTCTTTTGCCATTTTTTATAGGTAGTAGGTGATTGGTGGTAGGTGGTAGGCTACCTAAAACCTACCACCTAAAACCTATCCCCTTTTATTATCTTCTTAAAACTTCATCTATCATTCCGTATTCTTTAGCTTCGTCAGCAATCATCCAATAATCGCGTTCAGAATCTTTGTGAACTCGATCAAATGTTTGTCCTGAATGATGTGAAATGATGTTATACAATTCATCTTTCAATTTCAACATTTCACGCAAGTTGATTTCCATATCTGTTGCAACTCCTTGCGCTCCGCCAGATGGTTGGTGAATCATAACTCTTGAATGTGGTAACGCCGAACGTTTTCCTGCAGCTCCTGCACACAATAAAATAGCTC
>CAISUR010000186.1 GCA_903888655.1 uncultured Bacteroidota bacterium
CAATTTACCTGAACATGTTATAAATGGCGTTGAAGAAAGTCGTGATGAAATAAGTCGTGGCGAATTTCAAACCCATGAAGAAATAATGAAGAAATATTTAGCTAAATATCAATAATGCAAGTTATTTGGTCTAAAAAAGCCGATATAACCTTTGGAGTTATTGTGGACTATATAGAAGCTAAATTTGGCAAAAAATCAACATTAAAATTTATTTTAAAAGTGGATGAAGTTGTTGTTTCAATTCAAAAACATCCTTTACAGTACAAAGCAAGTCCAAATTTTTTTAACGTAAGAAAAGCTGTTGTTAGCAAACAATGTACTTTGTTTTATGAAGTAAATAAAACAGACATTCACTTACTTTATTTTTGGGATAATCGCCAAGAACCAATGGAAAAATCCTAATTAAAATGCACCGACATTTCCTTATTCATAAACCATACGGCTATTTATCGCAATTCGTTTATGAGTTGAAACGCAAGAAAAAATTGCTCGGAGAATTATACGATTTCCCCGAAGGCACCATGGCTATTGGACGATTGGACGAAGATTCCGAAGGCTTACTTTTGTTAACCACCGACGGAATCATGAGCGAAATAGTTCGCAGTAAAAAAGTCGAAAAAGAATATTATGTTCAAGTAGATGGCATAATCAATCTAGAAGCCATTGATAGACTAAAAAAAGGTGTAGAAATTGGTTTCAACGGAAAGAAATACATCACAAGAAAATGCCAAGCCAAAATTTTAGAAAACGAGCCGGCGTTTGGCGAAAGAGGAAAAAAAATCAGAGATGAACGTCATGGTCCAACCTCATGGCTTTCAATTACCATTAACGAAGGTAAGTTTCGCCAAGTACGAAAAATGACCTCCGCGGTTGGATTTCCAACCTTACGATTGGTTCGCATTCGGGTAGGGAATATTTTTTTGATTGATTTGAAAGCAGGTGAAGTTTTAGAAGTTGATTCTTTAAATGTTTGAAAGGTAAAAATTTTGCTATTTTCAATCGTTCAAATTTCAATTTGATTAGGATGTAATTTAAGAATATTAATAACCTTACTTATTTATTTTTTCATAATTTTGGAAATTGAATATTTAACATGCAAGTTTAATAAATAAATTTAATATTGGTGATGAAAAAAGCTCTTAAAAATATATTTATCCTGTTGGCTCTTTGTATTTTCTTCTCTTGTAATACCGGCAACAACAATAGTACTAACAGGTTAAAAATTGTAATACCTGAAAAAAAAGAAAATAAAGTCAATATTAAAATTCACAGGTATGAAAAAGCTTTATTCGGAATTGACTTAAATAACCTGAAGGAAGGATTGAAATCCATAAAAAATGAATATAGTTTTTTTCTGGGTGGAAATCTTGATGATCAGAAAAACCTGTACCAGATAAGAGATTTTGTTGGGAATCCGAGGCTGATCAGCATTTATAAGGAAACTATTAAAAAATATCCAGACTTGAATGATCTTGAAAAAGAGTTTTCTGATGCTTTTACTTATTTTCATTATTACTACTATTA
>CAISUR010000187.1 GCA_903888655.1 uncultured Bacteroidota bacterium
GACATTTAGTGTTTAAAGTAAGTCTAACCCACATTTTAATATATCATTAATCAGACTAAAACCTAAAAATCAGTAAAAGTCTACCCAATAATCAGTGGAAGATTTGAAGAAGATTTAAAATATACTTGCCAATGTTTTAGCAACAACGATAATTAAAATTTACTCGATTCAATGCCGATAATCACTTGTTCAGTAAAGCGTAATGCAAAAGTAGCTAAAAAACTAATCGACAAAAGGTATTATTCTACTAAAAGTCATTACTTTTATTGGGGTGAAATTACATGATTAGTTTTAATTGTTTAAATAAAATACCATTTCCTGAGAAAATTCAAATAACTCCTTCTTCAGTAAATGATTAAACTATTTTTAAGCAAGCCTAGTCTAAGAAAGCTAATAGTAATTTCTTTGGGGATCAATATACAATAAACAAGATTTTTTCTGAATTAGACCAAAAAAAAATCAATTATGTTGACGCCAGTCAAAGGCATCAAAAGGCAGTGCGAAGAAATTATAAAATAGAGACGAAGCTGTAAATGACTTGTTTTCAACAGCGGTATCAACAGTTAGACAACCTATTGAGTCATTATTAATTGGCTAATTCAAGAGACAGATATTCAAAGAGTTAGTAAGCGAGGTCTGCAAAAGGACTCTTGATTCATATATTTCGCAAGATCGATTCAGCTTTCATAAACTTAATATTTTAACCCTTGATTCGAATGAATATTTAATTTATAAAAGATAAAAAAGAATCAAAAAGTCATTTTTGTAATTTTATTTCATATTTTTGTTGGAATTAATCAACATTAAGTATAAAAAAATAATTTTATGATGGATATTTCAAGCAATAATTGGTTAGCAATGAGCGATAGTGCATTAGTTGAAACTATTGGCACTTTTGTAAAACACCATCGTTTGTTACAAAACAAAACTCAACAGCAACTTGCTACAGAAGCGGGTATTAATCGCTCTACCATAACCCAAATAGAAAAAGGAGAAAAAATAACGCTGCAATCGTTACTGCAAGTGCTTCGGGTGTTGAATTTGCTCTATATTATGGACATATTCAAAATACAAGAACAAATCAGCCCGCTACATTTAGCTAAATTGGAACAAAATAAAAGAAAAAGAGCGCGCAATAACTTGTCTTCTAGTAGGAGGGAAGACCCTAGTGATGACAATAAATCAGACTGGTAATGATTACAACCGCTTACATAAACCTTTGGGAAAAACGTGTAGGAGCCGTGGCATGGGATTCTACTACTCAAACTGCTAGTTTTGAATATGACCCAAAATTCATTGCAACTAATTGGGAAGTAGCTCCTTTAAAGATGCCCCTAAGCCAATCTACTCAAATTTTTTCGTTTCCCGATTTGGTTCGAAATATAACTTTTAAGGGATTACCGGGATTGCTTGCTGATGTCTTGCCTGATAAATATGGAAGTCAATTAATCAATGCTTGGTTAGCACAAAATGGTCGTCCTGAGAATAGTTTGAATCCAGTAGAGTTATTATGCTTTATTGGTAATCGGGGTATGGGAGCCTTAGAGTTTGAGCCCATACAATTTAAATCTAATAAAACGGCTTTCACTATCGAAATGGATAATTTGGTTCACATCACACAGGAAGTACTCAATAACCGACAAGAGTTTGAAACCAACTTGAATGAAGATGAACAAAAAGCATTGCTTGATATTCTAAAGATAGGTACTTCTGCAGGAGGCGCTCGACCAAAAGCCATTATTGCTTATAACGAAAAAACAGGAGTTATAAAATCTGGACAATCTAAAGCACCGAAAGGATTTAATTATTGGTTGATTAAATTAGATGGCGTAAGCGATAGTCAATTTGGAGCCTCGACAGGCTATGGTCGTGTTGAAATGGCCTATTATTTAATGGCAAAAGCCTGCGGAATTGAAATGATGGAATGTCGTTTATTAGAAGAAAATGGGAGAGCCCACTTTATGACCCAACGATTTGACCGAGAAGATGGTGATATCAAACACCATATTCAAACTTTTTGTGCTATACAACATTTTGATTTTAATAATGTAACTAGTTTTAGTTATGAGCAACTATTTCAAACCATGCGATTATTGCGACTTCCTTATCCTCAAGCAGAGCAATTGTTTCGTAGGATGGTCTTTAATGTTATGGCAAGAAACTGTGACGATCATACTAAAAATTTTGCTTTTCGTTTACGAAGAACTAGCGAGTGGGAGCTTGCGCCAGCTTACGATATTTGTCATGCTTACCGACCTGGAAGTGAATGGGTAAGTCAACACGCATTAAGTATTAATGGTAAAAGGAATAACATCACTAAAGATGATTTGTTGACCATTGCTTCTTCAATGAACATCAAAAAGGCATCGGCTATCATTCAGCAAATAAGTGCAGTGATTAAAAACTGGTCTGATTTTGCAGCACAAACAGATGTAGTACCTATACTAAAAGACGCTATAAAAAATACTTTACTAACTTTTGAATAGGAGAGTAATATTTTGGAAATAAATAATATTTTAATATTTGGATAAATTTATGTATTTTTTTGTAATAAACTTTCAAAAGTTAAATTCGTTACATAGATAATCAAAGGGATGTTAAGAAATACAATAATACTTTTGAACGATACTTTTGTTATTATTTTTACTGA
>CAISUR010000188.1 GCA_903888655.1 uncultured Bacteroidota bacterium
AAATAAAAAAAAGACACAAAGCTAGCAATCCTAGTGTTTGTGTCTTTTGATAGTGTTCTATAGTAAAATTAACTCCGAAGATTATATTTTTTCTTTTTTTTAGATTAGAGCTATTGTAAAAATAGCATTGTTTTTTTTTATCAATGCTTGCATACTAGTGTATTTTTTTAATTATTGATTTTGTTTATGTTTTTAATGCTGTTTGTTCACGTCTAAAATAATCTTAAAAATAAAAAATAATCTGAATTACAAACTGTAAAAATTGTAATTCAAATGATTTTATAAAAAAATTGTAATTTTAAACTAAATTATTTGCCACTAAATATTCGGCAATTTGAATAGTATTGGTTGCGGCTCCTTTTCTTAAATTATCAGAAACAATCCACATATTTAATGAATTGGGCTGACTTTCGTCACGACGAATTCTTCCCACAAAAACATCATCTTTTCCTTGCGCAAATAATGGCATTGGATAAGTATAGGTATCATTATTATCTTGAACGACAACACCTGCTGTGTGATGCAATAGTTCTCTGATATCGCTTACATTAAAATCTGTAGCAAATTCTACATTAACTGCTTCACTATGTCCGCCAACCACAGGAATTCTGATAGCCGTTGCAGTAACCGCAATGGTTTTATCTCCGATGATTTTTTGGGTTTCGCGAACCAATTTCATTTCTTCTTTGGTATAGCCATTTTCTTCAAAACTATCACATTGTGGGATAGCATTTCGGTGAATAGGATATTTATAGGCCATTTCGCCCTGAACACCAGCATATTCATTTTCTAATTGTTGCACCGCTTTAACTCCGGTTCCTGTTATTGATTGATAGGTAGAAACAATTACGCGTTTGATTTTATATTTTTTGTGTAAGGGTGCCAAAACCATTACCATTTGAATTGTAGAACAGTTAGGATTGGCAATAATTTTATCGTCTTTGGTCAATTCAAAAGCATTGATTTCTGGAACAATTAATTTTTTTGTAGGATCCATTCTCCAAGCCGAAGAATTGTCTATCACGGTAGTTCCAGCTGCTGCAAATTTTGGAGCCCAATCTAAAGAGGTTTGCCCTCCGGCGGAGAACAAAGCAATATCTGTTTTCATATCAACAGCGGTTTGCATTCCCACTACTGTATATTTTTTGCCTTTAAACTCGATTTCCTTTCCTACAGATTTTTCTGAAGCTACCGGAATTAATTCGGTTACAGGAAAATTTCTTTCTGCTAAAACTTGAAGCATTACTTCGCCAACCATTCCGGTTGCACCCACTACAGCAACTTTCATATACTTTTTTTTAGATTTTTATAACTTTAAGGAAGTACAAAAGTAAATAGAAAATAGATTGAAAACTGAAAAATTTAATTACAATCGTTCTCTTTTCAACTCTTGGGCAACTTTTTCTAGTTCGATGTACCAATCTTCACCAAATTTTCTAATAAGTGCTTCTTTTACAAATTTATATATTGGCACTTGAAGTTCTTTTCCAAGCGAACAAGCATCATCACAAATATCCCAACGGTCATAATTAACGGCAGCAAATTCTGAAAAATCCTTTACTCGAATGGGGTATAAATGACAAGAAACAGGTTTTTTCCAATTTATTACACCTTGATTATAGGCTTGTTCAATGCCGCAAAGAGCGGTTTTTCCATCAAAAATTACATAAGCACAATCTTTATTATCTATAAGAGGTGTTTCTAAATCTTGTTCGGTTCCTTTTACCCAAGTTCCCAATCGTTCAATAGCTTCAATACCTTCTTTTCTCAAAAATGGTTTTATTTTTGGATAAATAGCTTCCATTATTTTAGTTTCTTCTTCACTCAAGGGTGCGCCTGCATCGCCATCGACACAACAAGCGCCATGACAAGCCGAGAGATTACAAACAAAATCTTTTTCTAATATATCTTCTGAAACTATGGTTTTTCCTAATTGAAACATGTTGAAATTCTATAAATTTTTACAAATGTACAAAGGATTATATCATTTCATAGCCCTTAACCAAACTGAAAATCATAATTTTGCGCTTTAAATTGAAAGGATTATGTTAGGATTTGATTTTAAAGAAATTGCGACCATTGGAATGGTGCTTTTTGCCGTAATCGATATTGTGGGAACAATACCAATTATCGTTGATTTGAGACAAAAATATGGGCATATTGAATCGGAAAAAGCTTCTATTGCAGCGGGTACCATCATGATTGTTTTTCTTTTTGTGGGCGAAGAATTATTAAACTTAATTGGTATTGATGTACACTCTTTTGCTGTGGCTGGTTCGTTTGTATTGTTTTTTTTAGCGCTCGAAATGATTCTTGGAATTCGTATTTATAAAGAAGAAGAAGCTAGTTCAGCATCGATTGTGCCGCTTGCTTTTCCTTTAATTGCTGGTGCTGGAACCATGACTACACTTCTTTCATTGCGTTCTCAATTTCAAACGACAAATATCATCACTGCCATTATTTTGAATATTGTTTTAGTTTATGCCGTACTAAAATCCTCTTCCAAAATTGAGAAATTATTGGGGAAAAATGGTTTGGGCGTTATCCGAAAAACATTTGGAGTAGTCCTATTAGCTATTGCTGTTAAATTATTTGCCGCTAATGTTAAAGGATTGTTTGTTTAAATCAAATTTTACTATTTTTACGCTTTAAATTAATTCCATGAAAATTTTTACTATCATATTAATAATTTTAGCAATTGCGCTTATTAGTTTTAATGTAACTATGCTAGATTTCAAAAAACCTTTTGAGGGAAATAGCATGGTGGCACTAATTGGAATTGTAGCTTCATTGAGCGCGATTTTTATCCTTCTGATTTTTAGAATGTCTAAAAAAATTGAAGAAAAACTTAAAAATCAGTAAATAATAAAATTCCTTTTTTTAGGAATTTGGAATTCTAGTTTTGGAAATTTACAATATACTTCCCTAATTATGTTTGATGTTCTAATCATTGGAGGAGGAGCCTCTGGAGTCTCATGCGCTTTATTACTTGGCTCTGCCCATAAAAAACCATTTGTTCAAGACAAAAAAATTGGAATTATTTCTCATCAAAAAACATCAGCACTTCAGGAAGCGTTGTTTAATAATGCTTATGGTATAACTTCGGGTAAATTAGGTTCTGAACTTTTGACCGAAAGCTTAAAACAACTTCATGATTTATATCCACATGTTGAGCAATTTGAAAATGAAAAAGTAGTTCGAATAGAAGGTACATTTCCAAATTTCATTGTTTTCACTAATAAGAATTCTTATCATGCTAAAAATATTGTGATAGCAATAGGTTCTTCCAATACTTTTGCCATTGAAGGAGTAATGGAATATGTCGAACCTCATAGAAAAGCAGTTGCTGAAAAACAACGTATTCAACTTAAAAATGAAGATCACAAAGTAGCCGATGGAATTTATGTTGCTGGAACTCTGGCGGGTCATAGAAGTCAATTGGCAATCGCTGCAGGAAGTGGTGCTGCTGTTGCTACTGATATTTTAACAATGTGGAATTTTGGTATTTCAAGTCAAATTCATGACTCGATTAGGAAATAAGAATTAGTGCTTTAATACCGCCTTAATCATCGTATCTTCTTTTAAAACAATTTGATAATATTGATTTTCTCCAAATAGTTGTCTTGCGAATTCTGCAGTGATGTAACGATTTACGATAGCATTATTTTTATTCAAATTAAGGGCTATTCCAATTTTAGATAAATATTTTTCAAATTGAGTTACATAAAAGTCATTGTCTTTCATTTTAGCCTGAAATTGGTCAAAATTGAATCCTTTAAATACAGTTCTATTCTGATCTAATTGTTCAAAAACAAAATGTCCTACCAAGCCTGTTTGCAAGATATATTCTAAACTTTCGTTGCCGTGCGTTACTTCTAATGGAACAAAAACATCAGGAACAATACCACCACCGCCATAAACAATTCTTCCATTTTTAGTTTTGAATTTTAGAGAATCGGCAATTTTCATTTTGCTTTTTTCATACAATTCGCCACTTATATATCGGCTTTCAGATTCTTTGAAATAATCTTCACTATCCCCTTTTTTGTAGGGTTTTTGAATTGATCGACCACTTGGAGTATAATATCTTGCAATCGTTAATCGAACAGCAGAGCCATCATCAAAATTCATTTCACGTTGCACCAATCCTTTTCCAAAAGAGCGTCTGCCATAAATTGTTCCTCTATCGTTATCTTGAATAGCTCCTGCTAAAATTTCGCTCGCCGATGCTGAATTTTCATCAATTAAAACAGCAACTCGTCCCGATTCATAATCGCCTTTTACAGTAGCATGAATTTTATCAATATTCCCTTTTTTGTTTTTAGTAAAAACAATCAACTCTTTGTCTTTCAATAATTCATCTGCAATTTCAACAGCAGATTCCATAAATCCTCCACCATTTTCGCGTAAATCAATTAGTAAGGAAGTAATGTGGTTTTTTTTCAAATTTAATAATGCTGTATGAAATTCTTTGGCAGTAGTTTCGGCAAAACGATTAATTTTAATATAACCCGTTTCCTTGTTAAGCATGATGGCAACATCAACACTTTTAATAGGAACAATGTCCCGGATTACTTTTAATTTAAGTTGTTTTTTTTCTGACTTTCTATAAACGGTTAAGGTTACTTCTGAATCTTTTTTCCCTTTTAATTTGCTAAATAGTACTTCGTTTTTAAGTTTTTTCCCAAAAAGTTTAAAATTATCGGCATATAAAATTCGGTCACCTTCTTTAATACCTGCTTTAGCTGCAGGACCATTTTCCATAGGCTTAATAACAGCAATTGTATCTTTATAGGAATAAAAATTAATTCCGATTCCAACAAAATCACCTTTCATACTTTCGGCAATAGAACTCTGCTCACTCGGTGGAACATAAACCGAATGCGGATCGAGATTGGCTAGAATATTGGTTACTGTCAAATCTACTATAGAATCAGTTTTAACATCATCAACATATTCTTTATCAATAAAGTCTAAAAGTCTATTGAGCTTGGTTTTGTAATTGTTTTTGGCAAACGTCGCTCTCCCAACGGGATAATTTATAATCCCACCAAGCACTATTCCCAAGGCAACACAGGAAAAAAACAAAAAAGGAATATAGATTTTATTGATTTTCATTTTTCAAAGGACTTCATCCCAAAGGTATGTTTTTTTACTTATTCTAATTCTTCAATTTGAGAAATTTCGATTCCTGCTTTGGTCAAAAAATCAATTCCCGAAGAATCTCGATATCCTTTTTGATAGACTACTCGTTTAATTCCTGATTGATGAATTAATTTACTACATTCTTTACAAGGTGAAAGCGTGATGTACAAAGTTGCATTATCACACGATTGGGTGGAACGTGCTACTTTCAATATGGCATTGGCTTCTGCATGAAGTACATACCATTGTGTTAAACCTTCCTCGTCTTCACAGCAATTTTCAAAACCCGATGGGGTGCCATTATATCCATCGGAAATTATCATTCTATCACGAACAATGATGGCGCCAACTTGCTTGCGTTTGCAGTAGGAAAGTTTACTCCATTCGGCAGCAATCCTCAAATAAGCTTTATCGTATTTATGTTGTTTTTTGTCTTTCATTTTGATTTGAAAATCTGAATCCTATTCAAATGGTTTACAAATATAACTAGAGATTTGCTCCAAATAAAACTTATTTGCTCCAAATTGGATTTTGAATAAGTAAAGGAATAACCACGCCAATGACAAAACTTGACATGATGAGCGTAAAATCACGTTTATTAAATCGGAATAATGTTTGAGCAATGAATGCCAAAATTAAAACCGCAATAACTACCATAATTTGAGCACATTCAATTCCGAGCGCAAATTCAGATAATGGTATAAGTTTTTCAGTTGGTTTTCCTGGCAAAATAGAGTTGAAATAATTTGAAAAGCCCAGTCCATGAATAATTCCGAAGAATATAGTGGTTCCTGCGATGAAAGATATCGTTCCTGTTTTAGCAGATTTTCCAGCCATAATAAGATTGAAAAGGGCAGCAATTAGTATGGTACATGGAATTAAAAATTCAATCCAAATTGTTTTTACGGAAACAACATTAAAAACCGAGAGTAGCATTGAAACTGAATGACCCACTGTAAAAAAAGAGACTAAAATTAAGATCCTTTTCCAATCTCTTGAACTATAAGGAACCGAAAGCGCAATAAGAAAAAGTAAATGATCATAGCCATGTATATCAAGAACATGATGAAGTCCTACTTTAAAAAAAATCCAAAAATCCGACATTTTTCTTTTTGTTTTTATAAATGTAAACTTACAATTTATTTTGGATTTTAAAAATAAGCATCAATGTGAATTTTTTGTTTAAATGAACTTTGGAGGAAAGTAAAAGATTGTGGTTAGAAGTTAATAAAATATCAATTAACAAGAATAGTTTATTAAACAATAAAGACGAACTCTATTGTTCATCTTTTGTAATTATTCAGAATCTGAAAACAATTTCCGATTATATCTTCTTCCTCATTCGTGCCACTGGAATATCTGGAATTCCTATTTGTCCATTCAAAGATAGCAACTCCAGTGTTCATAAGTGCAAATTAATTACACAAATAAGATAAAATTAAATTCAAGAAAAAACTTCCTTTAAAACATCTAAAGATTTTGGTTTTTTGAATCCGTCGAGGTGAATGGAGTAGTAATCCATAAGGATTTTTAGCAGCATTTGACGCTCTATTCCAGCAAAGATTTTTTGATTGGAATCAAATTTTAGGTACATTAGTTTTTTGAACAAAAAGGTTTCGTGTTCAGAAAGGCAACTTATTCCTTGAAAAGGTGAAAAAATTCCATCGGTCATTTCAAAAAAATGAAAGTCGATTTCAGAAGTATCGGGGTAAAATCCTAGGAATTTTGTGATTTCTAACAATAAAATCAGATGAAAATTGGAAGTTTCTTCGTGGGTGTCCAACCAAATTAAAGCCGTTTCTAAAAAAGTAAATAAGTCTTCATTTTTTTCTTCTTCTTGAATGCTGTGATGTAGTATTTCAGAAAGAAAAATTACTATTGTACTTTTTACAATGTCTGTATTTATGGTTTGATAAGCCGTGGCTAATTTGATTTCTTTAAAATGTTCGAGAGACCCTTTATTCTTGTGATTACCTTCTATTTCAAGAATAGTCAAAGGTTGGAAATAAGCAATTTTTTGATTTGATTTTTTACCCGAATAAACACTGGGAACAAAATAACTTTTCAATCCATCTGATAAGGTAAAACATTTTACAATCAGACTTTTTTCTTTATATTTTAGGGCAGAGAGGACAATAGCTTTGGTTTTGACCAACATTGGAATTTGGTATTTTCTTGTTGGAATTTATCGAATAATCATAACTTTTCTAACGGTTGTATCACTACCATCTTGAGCAGAAACAAAAATCACATATACACCCGATGAAACTTTATATTTACCAAAAGCTGTGGTATCCCATTCGATAGTTCCTCCTTGAGAAGTGGTTTCAAAAACTAGATTCCCTTCTATATCGGTAATTTTAACTGTTGCTTTGTCTGTTAAATCTGAAATTTTGACCGTTCCTTCAAATTCAGGACGTACTGGATTCGGATACACATAAACACTACTCAAATCATTACTGGCTCTAGTGGAAGTTCCTTTAAATGAAACCATTCCTTTATCGGTTGCAAAAAAAACTTCACCTGTAACACCATCAATTTCAATATCATTTACATTATTAGTTGGTAATGGCGAATTGTCTTTTGTAAAATGATAAACCGTTTGCTGTCCGTCTGATGTTACCAGATAAACACCAGAATCGGCAATAGACACCCATTTTCTATTGGCACCATCAACAGCAATATCAATTATAAATTGGGAATAAAATAATTCCTGTGCTAAATCGTTTTCTAAAATGATAATTGCTTTAGATTGGATGTCCGTTTCGGTAATAAATAAATCTACTGACGGAACAATCCTTAAGCCAGCAATAGTACCAATCCAAAGTTGATTTTTGTTGTCTACAGCAAGACATCTCACATCGCCGTTTGGTAGATCTCCTGAAGAACCCGTTTTAATGGTAATAAATTTATTATTATAATTTTCATTAAATGCTACTACACCATTTCGGTCTTGAGAAAGCCATTTAGTGCCATTTTTGTCTACAACAGGAATTCCATAACTAGTGTCTTTTAAATCACTAGCCGATTCGGCAGAAGTAAAATCGTAAGACTGCCATTGTCCATTAGTTCGCAATACTTTTAAAGGTTTGACCAAATAATTATTAGTCATCCATAAATCACCATTTTTATCAAAAACGGGGCCGTTTACCCGAATATCTATATAAGTGGGGTTTGGCGGTGATAATTGCAAAGACTCCAAACCATTTGCACCTGTATTTGTAGAATTATATAAAACCGTAGGAACATCATTAACAACTTTTAGAAGCCCCGAGAAATAAGAACTGACATAAAATTGATTGTCATTATTGGGGTTAAAAGCAATATTGGATAAAGATTTTGCACCAAATAAATTGGAATAAGGAATAAAAGTCCACCCATTATCATTGGTATATTTACTTATTGGATATTGAAAAAGACCATAAGGAGCATTATTTGGATTATAAGGATTATAATATTGGTCATACGCACCGTATAGTGCCCAAAGCGCTGTACTTGATTTTTTTACTCTAAAAATTCTATTTCTTATTGGACCATTTGGGATAATGAATCCAAAACTAGTTGGATTGGATATGCTCGAGGTAAGAATCCCATTTTCGTTAGTTCCAATGTATATAACATCATTAATAACTGTTGCGCAAGTAAACGTTACAGGAGTTGCCGTAATTTGACTACTTTGAAGATGGGTAACAAGTTGCAATCCTTGATTATAGATATACACATTATTTGGAGAAGTAACTATCGCATAGTCAGATGTGGCTCGAATATGTAGTAAATTTTCAGGATAGGAACTAAAATTTATCCAGTTACTACCATTGTATTTATAGACGTTTGCACCTGTTGTAATTGCCAAAATATTGGTTCCAAAACTCGTTACTCCATTCCATTCACTTCCCGAAGTATCAACCCATTGATTGTAGTCGTCTAAAAACTGATTAGATAAATTTGCTTTTCTAATACCGCTTCCTGAAGCATTTCCTTTGGTTGCTGCATAAATAAATCCGTTACTAATGGTGGTTTGTTGTACCGATACATAAGAGCCTTGTGGTCCCATGTAATAGGTATTACCAAACTCTAAAGTAGTTAAATCGAAAATCGAAATTCCATAATCACAAGAAACATATATTTTGCCATCGTTTTCTAAAAAATGATTGATTTTTTTAATATTAGCAGGCACAGGAACATCACTAATTATTCCAATTTTTTGAATAAAAGTTCCGTCGGGAAGAATCAATAACAACAGACCATTACTATTTCCAACAAAAGTGATTTTAGAGTTTTGACTATAATAAATTGCTGAAATAGAAACAGCTTTTAAGCCATCAACCGTTGTCGTAGTTTTGATATCATTGGTTGTAATGTTTTTTGAAAAAATAGCGTTTTCTGATGAAGCAACAATTGCAGATGGAGATTCTGAAATATCGGTAACTTGGTTAAATGAAAAATAACCTTTCCACAATTGATTATTTTGCGAAAATCCTATTGAAAAAGTAAAAAAAGCTATTATAAAAAATTGTTTAAACATTATTTAAAATAAATTTCAAGTACAAATATACTATAAAACGCGATTAAATCTGTTTTGTGATATCTATTACTACTCCTAAAATAATCTGTATCGATTATTTAGGGCTAGTCAATTCAATCAAATAAAAAAACCGCCTCAAAATTTAATATTGAGACGGCTTCTTTTTATTTGTATGCAAAAACTTATATTTTGAATGTTACAACTGGAAGTTTAGAATGATTCACTAAATCTTCACTTATGCTTCCATTAAAGAAATGGGAAAGACCTTTTCTACCATGAGTACTCATTCCTATTAAATCAGCGCCAACACTGTCCGCAAAATTTAGAATTCCTTTTTCAACATTGGTTTCATTATAAATATGAGTAGTAACTTTATTTACGTTAAAATCAGAAAGGAAATCTTTCATGGTGTCTTCAGCAACTTTGGTTGATTTAAAATTGTTTGGAGTATTAATCATGACCAATTTAAGAGTAGCATCAAATTTATTGGCAAATTCAAGTGCTTTACTAAAAGGTTTTTTAGCTTCTTTTCCAAAATCTGACGCGAAAACAAAATTATTTACATCAAAATCACCTTCGTCTTTCTTGATGATTAGCACAGGAACTTCTGAATTACGAACTACTTTTTCCGCATTAGAGCCAATAAACATTTCTTTATAACCACTTGCACCATGAGATCCCATTACAATTAGGTCTACATTATTGATTTGACTAATTTTTAAAATTCCATCAAAAGCTAATTCGAATTGAATAATTTCAGCAACTTTTAGACCATCAAGATAGTCTTCGTCCATTAATTCTTCTAGTTTATTAATCGCAGCATTTTTAAAGAACATTAATTCTGGAATGTCTGAACCAGTGCCCACAGCATCACTAGCTTGGTGAGGTAATTCTAACATATGTAATAAAATGATTTCGCCGTCATTTTTTTTAGCAATTTGCGCAGCTACTTTAAGAGCATATTCAGCGTTTTGTGAAAAGTCGGTAGGAATTAAAATTTTTTTCATGATTGTAGTAAAAAGATAATTTTATTTGTTTGTCTATAAAATAGAGTATAAAGGTAAGAAAAAAATATAAAAGGCAAAGGTTTTTATTATAAAAAAATTCTATATTTGCACCATTGTTAAAACAAAAAAAGGATTATGAGGGAAGCACTGCTTCCCTCTTTTTATAAAAATATGACTTTTAAAGAAGAAGTTTCAAAATTACTAAACGACGCTCTATCAGAAAGGCCACATGTTTTTTTGATAGATTTATCAATTTCAGATACTTACAAAATTGTTGTAACTTTGGAGGCTGATAATGGTGTCAATCTTCAAGATTGTATTGATATTAGTCGATCAATTGAAAATAATTTAGATAGGGAAGAACATGATTATGCACTTGAAGTTGCATCTGTAGGCGTTGGTTCGCCTTTAAAATTAGTTAGACAATATAAAAAAAATGTTGGTAGAACACTAATTGTCAAAGCAAACAATGCAACTATTGAAGCTGAATTGATAGAGGCTAATGATGATTATATAGTGTTATCTTGGTC
>CAISUR010000189.1 GCA_903888655.1 uncultured Bacteroidota bacterium
ATAACTAATAATTGTGCGTTTTTATCTTGAATTCCAGAAACTAAAAGACCTTTAGTTCCCGCAGCTTTTAATTGATTAGCTGCTTTTACAATTTCTGCTTCATTGTCAATTTTACCACAAGCTACTGAAGAACCAGTAACAATGTTGTAAATTTTAACTAATGCTTGTTTTTGACTAGCCACAGTCATCGCTACTCTTTTATCAGCAGCAGCTCCTGAAAGTGTCATGTTCGCTTCAAATTGGAAATGCTTAGACATCTTTCCTGCATGAGGAATTCTACCTTTAGCATATCCTGAATCATAGCTACCTCCTTGCCAATCTCCTAAGAAATCAGCACCTACAGAAACAATAGTATTGGCTTTTGAAAAATCATAATCTGCTAAAGCTCTTTCGCCATAAACTGCTTCAAAAGCATCTAAAGCTGCCGATTCTGAAACCGCATCATAAACAATATGTTTAGCTGTTGGGTTTTTTGAAATAAATTCCGCGATTAATTTTTCTGATGATGGACTTGCTAACGTATTAGTAAGTAATACCACTTGTTTACCAGAAGTTTTAGCTTCTGCTAAACTAGCTTTGATGGCTGCGTCCACTTCACTCCAAGTAGCTGACTTAGCATCTTTCTTTGGAGACTTAAGACGCATACTATCATATAAAGACAATACAGAAGCGTGAACTCTTGCATTGGCAGCAAATTTAGCACCTTCTATAGTATTGTTTTCAATTTTAATGGGACGACCTTCTCTTGTTTTTACTAAAAGATTTGCAAAATCAAATCCGTCAAACATAGTAGTAGCATAAAAATCGGCTACACCAGGAATAATTGTATCGGGTTGTACTACGTAAGGAATTGATTTGTGAACGGGTCCTTCACAAGCGGCTAACGAAGCAGCAGCTGTAGTAAAACCAACGTACTTTAAGAAATCACGACGAGTAGTTGATGAAGATGATAATGAATCTTTATCTGAAAGGAATTCAGACGTAGGAATTTCTTCTGGAAATTCATTATTTCTAAGCGCCTCAACAATAGAACTATTTTCGTTTAGTTCTTCAACACTTTTCCAGTATTTTTTGTTAGATGACATCGTATATAAATATTAGCTTCTTAATAATTTGATTAATAGTGACACTTACCACATTCTAAACCTCCCATTTGTGCTGCAGTCAATTTGTCTACACCATATTTTTTAGAAAGTTCTTTGTGAATTTTGTCATAGTATGCATTTCCTTCCATTTTAACATTGGTTTCTCTGTGGCAGTTAATACACCATCCCATTGTTAAAGGAGCGAATTGTTTTTGTACTTCATAGGTTTGTACTGGACCGTGACATTTTTGACACTCAATACCAGCGACCGTTACGTGTTGTGAGTGATTGAAATAAGCAAAATCAGGAAGGTTGTGTATTCTAACCCATTTCACTGGTTGTGTTTTTCCTGTGTATTTTGAACCATCCCAACCTACTGCAGCATATAATTTTTTAATTTCCCCATCGTAGAATGCTTTAGTATGTCCGTCAACGGTAGAAGTAGTATCTGATACTTCTGCAATATTTTTGTGACAGTTCATACATACATTCAAAGAAGGAATGCCTGCATTTTTACTAACTCTTGCAGAAGAGTGACAATACTTACAATTGATTTGATTGCTACCAGCGTGAATTCTGTGAGAATAATGAATTGGCTGAATTGGTGAGTAATCTTGATCTACTCCAATTTGCATTAGGAATCCATATACAAAAAACGCACTACCTAATAATAAGAAGATTGCTGCTACTACCATCAAAAATTGATTTTTAGCAAAGGCTTTCCAAATTGGCATCGTAGCCTCTTTTTTAGCCACTTCAATATTATTAGCTTTAGCTATTTTGGTCAACACATTGTTCACTAAAAACAACATCACAACCAACATAAACATTACTAATGATAATGCACCAAGGATAATATTGTTAGACATTCCGCCTGCTTCTTCTCCTTTTTTGTTTCCACCAGGAATCATCGTTGCGGCTGGAGTTTCTTTCTTAACTTCGTCAGTATAAGCAAGGATGTTATCTACATCGGCGGTTGACAATTGAGGGAAAGCAGTCATTACAGCAGGTTTGTTTTCCTCCCATAATTTAACTGCATCAGGATCTCCTGCTTTAATTAAGGCAGAACTATTTTTAATCCAACCATAAAACCACTCTTTTTTGTGACGTCCCGAAACACCTCTTAATGCTGGACCTGTCATTTTCTTGTCTAAGTTGTGACACGCAGCGCAATTTGCATTGAATAATTCTTTTCCTTTTACTGCATCACCACCTCCAGTAGCTGCCGCTGGGGCAGCATCTGCCTTTGCAGGAGCGGCTGCTGTTGCCGCCGGAGCAGCAGTTTTTGCAGGAGCTTCTTGAGCAAATGTAGTTAAGGAGAACGTTAGCAATACTGCTAATCCGAATGAATACATTCTAGAAATCGAATTATGGTTACCCACTTTTTTCATATTATAAATGATTATCGACTAAATTTTAGTACGGTTTTTTATCAGATGTGCAAAAATACCTATACGATTTTTTAAAAACTTGAGCAAAAATACAATTTATCAACTATTCTCAAAACCTTAAAGTTAGGTTAATTTATAATTTATAATTGTTCTAAATAATTTTATTGCTTTTAGATATTATCTTATGTATTACATTTGCATTAAAATCAAATCATTATGAAAATAGCAACCCAAAAAGACCTTCTAAAACCTTGTTTTATTATTTTGTTATTTTTTAATTTTTTAACCCTTTTTGCGCAAGAAGTTACCCTAAATCAAGACCCTAAATTCGAGCAATTGTTAGCCGAAAAGCGTAAGGTAAATTCCTCAATAACAATAAATAATAGATACAAAATTCAAATTTTTAATGGCTCGAGTGAGGAGTCAAAAAAAACGCTCATTCAATTTAAAAAAGACAACAAAAACTATGATGCTACCATCGTTTTTAGCACTCCTTTATACAAGGTTTGGATTGGTAATTTTAAAACTAGAATTGAAGCCGAGCGTAATTTGAATTTGCTTAAAAAAAGTTATCCTAACTCGATTATCATCAAACCCAATAAATAATTTTTTGGAAACTTTATACTCCTTTTATCATGCAAAATCTTTTTTTACATAGAAGCAATACAAAATTAGTACACAAACCATCAACGTTTCCGCTTGGTATTGCTTTGTTGTTGATGTTCCTGTTTTCTGTAGCTACTCAAGCGCAATGCGCTATGTGCCGTGCCTCTCTAGAAAGTGAAGGAAATACTACCAAAGCCGAAGCTGTTAATGACGGCATTGTTTACTTAATGGTTATTCCTTATGTATTAGTTGGTGTTGTGGGTATCATTGTGTACCGAATGTACAGCAACAAGAAACAAGCGAATTAGTTTTTTCGACGTCAGTTTAATACTGGTTAATCTTTAAATTTTCGTCTCTATTATTTTGGGTGGCTGGGCGAAATCGAAGTAAAATAAGCCCCTCGACTGCGCTCGGGGTGACAATACGGAGTTAGATAACACCATAAATTCAAAAGGTACTTGTATACCTACGCAATAGTATTTTTTTCTGACAGAATTCGGGGAAGTAAAACTATTCTGTCCTACAACTATGTCTGCAGCTTTTCCATTAGCATCATAAATAGTTTTCCAAAGTCTCACTCCGGCACCATTTTGTGAAACTATAGCTAAAACACCTTTGGAACTAATGGCAGAATAGGACGGCCAATTTAATTTGCTTGATGTACATGCTTGAGATGTAGTAGTAAAATTAGGTTGACCCACTACAAGATTTGCTGCTTGATAGGTGGTAAAATTTTGTTGTGCTACACAACAGTGTATTATAATTAAAAAAAGTATACAACATTTTTTCATACCCACAAAGTTAGTTTTATCTACTTCTAAAATTTGTATCCTATAAAATTTCTTAAGTCTGTTATAGTGCTATTTGCATAATGTTTATAAGTCCATTTGCACTAAAGAACCTCTTTAATTAGTACTACAAACATAACTAATTTTTTATTATTGAGCAGTTAAATTTTTTACTGGGATAAATTAAAAACAAGCAAACATAGGATTCACTACTTTTTTAAACAAGTAGTAATCATTTAAAAGTAAAAGGCAAACTCGCTTTACTTTTAAATGATTTGCTCAAATATAACAATTGTGAAAGGTATAGAAAATAGTAATGAGTAATTATATGCACTTGAAATCTACTATTTACTAAGTATGCTGCTAGATGATAAAACAAAAAAACCACAAGATTGTGGTTTTTTGTATAGTTATTTATTATTATCACAAAAGTACTTTTATACTTTTTCTATTAACTCCGTTGCTTTTGCAAAAAGCAACATTTCAATCATTGATATATTTGTATTTAACTCCTTTGCTGTTTCTTTTAATAAACTAAGGTATAATTCATAAAATTTATCATTTTTAAGCTTTACCCAATTTTTAGAAATTTGTTTTAAATATTGATTAGCACTACTAATTTTATTATTTCTACTTGGCAAAATAGGGAATAAAATTTTGTTATTAGTTTCATTTATAATTTGTAAATAATTTAAAGAACACGAAACTCTAGAATCAAAGATTGCATATTTATTAGAATCATGTAATACTAATGCTTTTGACCATGAGGAAACACCTTTTACTCCTAAATTAATTAATTCTTCAGCGGGTTTTGTTTTATAAAACGTAAGTGTTTCTTTATTGTTACTTTTAATACCTCCCCATTGAACAATGTAATACTCTATTAGTTCTCCTTTTATTTTTATATCAGATTGGCTCCATTTGGAATGAAGTTGCTCTTTTAATGATACGTTTTTATTTACAT
>CAISUR010000190.1 GCA_903888655.1 uncultured Bacteroidota bacterium
ATTATCAAAAATATTGAAAATTGCTTCTTGACTTTTATCACTTTCTTCCAATAATTTTATTATTAATTTTCTAGGCACAGCATGTTCATGTCTTAATCCTTTAATGCCATAAATTTTATAATGTTCAATAGCGGTTTTAGTCCAATAGGGCTGTCCAACATATTTAACTAATTTACCATCATCAGAGCGCTCACTTACCCAAGGAGCCATTTTTAAATCAGCATATTTAAAATGTTCATCAACTGGGCTATCTTTTCTATATCTATCCGCTATTGCTATTGCTAAATTTCTTTTCATTTCAAGGTTATGAGAAATAACTTTTTGGTTTGATTCGGACATTTCTTAAGATTTATTTATTACAAATATATATTTTACCACTATCCGTCTTCACTTCAAGTTACTTCAAGTTTAGGTGTTTATTAATTCATTAGCAGAAAACTGTATTTTTACTTCCGATGAGAGGCACAGAAAAATTGATTAAACAAATTTGTAAACAGATTGAAATATCTGTGAATCGGAGTATCAAAAGTTTTCCTGATGCTATCTGGTTATCAGAGCTTTTTACTAAAAAGAAATTGCCTATCTCTGCTTCTACTTTTGCTAGGTTGTATGGCATAACTACTCCTATCTCCAAACCCTATTTGTCAACCTTGGATAATTTGGCTAAGTTTTTGAATTATTATAATTGGGAGAATTATGTGGAAGACCAAACTCAACATCATTTTAGTTCTAATTATTTCTTAACGGAGGTTGGCGATGGGTTTTCGCAAAGTGTATTGGAAATGGCTTTGTGTTTGAAAAACTATGAATTGGTACAAACGCAGTTGGAACGTTACCCTTATTTTGAAGATAATCCTGTTCATTTTTCTACCGCTAATTTAGTAGGGAAGTATGTCAGGATGCATAGATATGAGGATACGTTGCTACAGGTATTGGCTAGTACCAAAGCGGGGCAAAGTTTGTTTTATGAATGTTTTGTGGATGAGGATAATGAGAATGATAACTTCTCCAAAGCTATGTTGAATCATTATCTGCCTAAAGTTCCTGATTTTGATACTGCTTTTTTTGTGTATAGTTATATTGTAGCTCAAGGCATTTATGCTGGGACTATAGAAAAGAAAATGATCATCAAGTATCAGAAATTATTAAAAGAAACAAAAGTGGATGATTTGCATTGTCATTTGCTTTCTCGATATTTTGAATGTTCTATACTCTTGGAAGGCATTGAAGATAAATTGACCGATACCGTTCAAAACTACTTAGACAATATTGTTCATTATGCTTCTATTAAAGAAAAAAACGAATGGCTATTAGCCAGAAATATTAGAGCCATACTTCATTTTGGATTAAAAAAAGAGCTTTTAAATCATACTAAGTTTAATGAACTTATTAATGAAACCCTGATGCAGAAAAGACAAAACAAAAAATCGGCCGCTTTGTATATACTGCAATTGTATTGGTTGTATAGTTCCAAACAAGATACTGGAAGTTACCAACCCTTTCATTTATCCATAGATTATTTACAAGGCAATTCTAAGGAACGCATCGCTATAGAAACCGCTACAGCTAGTTTATATGCTGAGGGGAAACTACAAAAACAATTGGAAGAGAATCTCAAAAGGTATTGTGCTGAGGCAAAATTAAAATGGATACTTAATTTGTTATATAATTGATTTAAAATAGCAACAAAAAACCGCCAATCGTTGCAAGCGCAATCAAAAACCAGTCTTTACTGTTTAGTTTTTCTCTAAAAAAATAGAGTCCAACGGCTAAAACAATGAGTTCAAATAATAAACTAATGAGAATATTCAAACTCACAGGAAACTGAGTTAATGTAAAATTGCTTAACAAACTTCCCCCAGCGACAAGAAAACCCATAAGTGAGCAAAGCAATAGTTCTTTATTCTTTGGTTTAGGAGGGACTATTTTTTTTTCTTTAAAAACAAGCAATCCAACACAAGAAACAAATACACACAACTCGAGTATCACACTAAAATTAAGTACACCAAACTTTTTGATGGGAATTAAATAAAGCACAAAGGATATTCCCCAAATAACATTAAATAATAAAGTCAACAGTACTTCTTTGGAAAGATTAAAATTCACTAATTTATCTTTTTGATGGAGAAACAGACCTATTAATACCAATAATAACGCTATATATTTAGAAGTACTTAATGATTCGTTGAAAATCAACACAGAGGTTATAATTGTAAATAAAGTCGAAATTCCGTTTAAGGGAGCAATAAAACTTAATCTCCCTTTTTGTAAAGCTTCTGTGTAAAAATACAATCCCCAAAAGCTAAAAAGGCAAATAGAAATACACACGATCCAATCTTCATAAGTATTTGCAGAAATAATGGTGTTAAAATTTTCAATTTTATGATATTGAAAATAACATTGGAGCAACAAAAAGAAAAACAATGTAGCAATAACCCTGTAGAATATGTAATGATAATTTCTATTTCCATTGCTCAATAGTTTTTTCCATACTATTCCAGAAAAAAGGAAAAATACAGAAGAAATTATTTTTAAGAGTAATGAGGTTTTAAAATCGAGCATTTACTTTTAATAGATTTTTTTTCAAATATAGGAATCTTTAACTGTATCACTATTTGCAGTTACATTTCTTTAAACGGTTATAAATTTATCGACATCAATTTAGCAAATTATTAATTCGGGGATTCCTCAACTTTCCGTAACTTTACGCTTCAAAATTATTTATAATGGATTTTATATATCAAGACCCGTATCCGATTTTAAAAGATGATACGCAATACAAGAAATTAACTTCTGATTTCGTAAAAATAGAACAGTTTGGTGACAGAGAAATTCTAACCGTTGATCCAAAAGGGCTAGAATTGTTGGCGCAAGAAGCCATGAATGATGTATCGTTTATGTTGCGAACTGCTCATTTACAAAAACTACAAAATATTTTAAACGATCCCGAAGCAACCGATAATGATAGATTTGTAGCTTATAATTTATTGCAAAATGCATCAGTAGCTGTAGAAGGACAGTTGCCTTCCTGTCAAGATACAGGAACGGCAATTGTTATGGCTAAAAAAGGGGAAAGCGTTTTTACTGGCGTTGATGATGCCGAATGGTTATCTAAAGGAATTTTCAATACATTTCAAAATAAGAATCTTCGATACTCGCAAATTGTTCCGATTTCGATGTTTGAAGAGAAAAATTCAGGATCTAATCTTCCAGCACAAATAGATATTTATGCCAAAAAAGGAGCTTCTTATGAGTTTTTGTTTTTAACAAAAGGAGGCGGTTCTGCTAATAAAACGTTCTTATATCAAAAAACAAAATCGTTATTGAATGACAAATCCATGGAGGAATTTGTTCGTGAAAAAATTAAAGATTTAGGAACCTCTGCTTGTCCGCCTTATCATTTAGCCTTGGTTATTGGAGGAACTTCTGCAGAGGCTAATCTTGCTGCAGTCAAAAAAGCATCGGCAGGTTATTTTGATAATCTTCCAACATCAGGAAATATGGCTGGCCAAGCATTTCGCGATTTAGAATGGGAACAAAAAGTATTACAATATTGTCAAGAAAGTGCGATTGGCGCTCAATTTGGAGGAAAATATTTTGCACATGATGTTCGTGTAATTCGTTTGCCACGTCATGCGGCTTCTTGTCCGGTTGGATTGGGAGTTTCATGTTCTGCAGACAGAAATATAAAGGGAAAAATCACAAAAGACGGTATTTTCTTGGAGCAATTGGAAGTAAATCCGCAACAATTTTTGCCTGCAGTGCCACCACATTTGGAACCAGCCGTTGAAGTAGATTTAAATCGTCCAATGAATGAAATCCTGGCTGAATTAACTAAATATCCAATCAAAACCCGATTGAAATTAAATGGAACATTGATTGTGGCTAGAGATATTGCTCATGCTAAAATTAAAGAAATGTTGGATTCAGGAAAACCAATGCCAGAGTATTTTAAAAACCATCCCGTTTATTATGCAGGACCGGCAAAAACACCTAATGGAATGCCTTCGGGTAGTTTTGGACCAACAACCGCAGGACGAATGGATGTGTATGTAGAAGAATTCCAAAAAGCAGGCGGAAGTATGATTATGCTTGCCAAAGGAAATAGAACCAAAGAAGTGATGGAAGCTTGTAAAACTTATGGAGGATTCTATCTCGGTTCCATTGGAGGACCAGCGGCGATTTTAGCTCAAGATAATATTCTAAAAGTTGAAGTGGTTGATTTTGAAGAACTCGGAATGGAAGCCGTTCGTAAAATTACGGTGAAAGATTTCCCTGCATTTATTATCACTGATGATAAAGGAAATGATTTCTTTGCTAACTTATAAAATAATTAGCCACAGATTCAGAGATTGATTACGAAAATCTGTGAATCTGTGGCTATTAAAATTAATCAAATGCCTTTTAAAGAAACCTTTTCAGAATTTTATACGAAAGTAAAAGTAAGTTTGGAAGATGGAACATTTGCTAAACTAACATTAGCAAAAACCATCGGAAATACTGAAT
>CAISUR010000191.1 GCA_903888655.1 uncultured Bacteroidota bacterium
ACTTTTAATGTACTTATTCCAAACACTTTGTTGGAATCCTTGACCATAGGTAACACCATTTTGAGTATAGTTGCCAATTACACTTTGTTGACCTATAGTCTGACTAACATAGGTTCCGTCAGAAAGAACTTTACTAGAACCTTGAGAAGATAGCATTTGATGGTGCATTGGATTTTGTGCAAAAACCGAAAAACAATAACTTAAAGAGAAAAAAAGGTATTTCATTTATTTTTATTTGTTATTTGATTATTATTTTAATTGGCTTTTCGGATTATTCATAAATTATATTATTGTAAAATGATTTTTTTAACATCAACAACAATTCCTTGTGCATTCAAAATTTGAATAAAATACAATCCTGTTCCGCCCCAAGTGTTAAGTGGCATCGTAGTGTTTGTCCCGGATAAAGTTATTGGAGTTGTTGCTACTTGTTGACCCAATGAATTAACAATATTGATATTACCTCCTGTAAGGTCAGTAATGTTGTTAAAACTTATATTAACTTGAGTATTCGCCGGGTTAGGATAAAGGGTAATATTATTGGCATAAGTAACCGGATTAGAATAGGATAACTGACCAACATTTATTATCAAAGTATCTGTTACTGTTATGTTTGTCATACATTGGTTTTGATTAAATAAATCAGTAATTTCTTGTTGGGTTAAAGCTCTATTCCATATACCAATGTCATCTATTTTTACATTGAAATGATATTGATTTTGCCAATATTCACCTATATTCAAAGTTCCTCCGGGACAATTATCTATTGACCCAGCAGTAGGTAAATAAGATTGGATTAGTATGCCATTTTTATAAAATTTCATTGTAGTTCCATCATATGTACAAACAAGATGTTGCCAAACATCATTAGTAATAGCATTATTATTTGTATAGAGATATTGCCAATTTGAACCAGCAACACAACTACTATTTCTCTTTATCTGAAAATTAGCTTTTCCATTCAAGTCATAACCAATTATATATTGTTCCCCAGTGGCAGTACCTACCTGCGTTTTAGATATAACACAATTACCTGTTGTTAATTGAGGTGATTGAACCCAGCAGGAAATAGATATATTAGACGGTCTTAATAATACATTATCAGGAACTGTAATTGAATTGTCAACTCCATTAAAGTTATATGCACTATTATTATTTCCAAATCTATCAGTTGTTAGAGTTGCTCCGTTAACAGTTCCATTCAAACTATTTCCACTTTGGTCATTTGCATTACCACAAAACGGGTAATAAGCTACCAAACCGTTAACTAATGAACCACTAACTGCATTACAAGTATCACTATAATTTACACCAGTATACATATTGGTAATTTCCTGTTGGGTTAAAATTCTATTCCAAATTCCTATGTCATCAATTGTCCCATTGGCATAATCAATTGTTCCCGGAGAATCTTTCCCAATTATAAGTGGTAAATTATCAATAGTACTCCATCCTGTAGCGGTTGTTGCACCATTGAAAACTTGTATGCCATTTAAAAAAATTGTAGAAGTGCCATTTGAAATAGTCAATACAATATGATTCCATTGATTAATTGAATAAAGATTATTTTGACTAATACCCGTTGCATTAGTTTTTAAATTTCCATAAATAGAAGGATACCCATTTGATGCTCCTGTATATGCACCTAATCTATATTTTCCATAAGATGAAGAATTAGATTTAGATAAAATAGGAAACCAACCTTGGTTATTAGACATATACCACTGATTAATATAAACCCAACTAGATATAGTTATACTGGTCATATTTGAAAGTGTATTTGAATCCGGTATTGAAATATTATTACTAATACCATTAAAATTGTATGCACTATTTACATTACCAAATCTATCAGTTGTCAAAGTAGCACCATTAACAGTTCCATTGTTACCGTTTCCACTCTCATCATTAGCATTTCCATTAAATGGCCAATAACCAACTAATCCACTTGTTGGAACATAAGATGGAATTTGAGAATAAATCATTTGAGTAAATAAATTTAAACAAAGAACTAAAATGAATAA
>CAISUR010000192.1 GCA_903888655.1 uncultured Bacteroidota bacterium
GGCCGCGGCGCTGCGGCTGGGTTGATTCAGTGGTTGCCCGTCATTCCATACGGGTAATCGGCATGACCAGTTTCGCCTTGACCAAGCTTGATGTGCTGATGCTCCAAGACCAATTAAAAATACTGGAATCCAAAAACTTATGTGTCCAAATATTTGAGCTAAAGACACAACCAAAGGAAATAGTGCAATAATTAACATGGCTTTCATTCTTCCATCATAAGAATTATAACCTTTCTTTATAAAAAACATTGGGAACCATCCTCCAAAAATACTTCCAAACATCGTCATAGTATAGAGCGCTGCCAAGGGAATTACTATATCGGTACTTTTCATATTAAACTGGGACTCAAGATATTTTGGCAACCAAAATAAGAAAAACCACCAAACGCCATCTGTCATAAATTTACCAAAAGCAAATGCCCATGTTTGTTTGTATTTTAATAACTTAACCCAAGAAAATTGTTCTTTTTCTTCAATTTTATTTGGATTGTTTTCTGAATTAATATATTGCAACTCTTCAGCACTCATTCGTTTTTGATTTTCAGGTTTATCATAAAAAACAAACCAAAAAAACATCCAAACAAATCCAATTGCACCAACTAAAATAAAAGAAACTTCCCATCCCCACTTGGCAGCAATAATTGGTACCGTTAATGGGGCCAAAATTGCTCCAATATTGGAACCCGAATTAAATATACCTGTTGCTAAAGCTCTTTCTTTTTTTGGAAAATATTCAGCTGTAGCTTTTATAGCAGAAGGAAAATTTCCCGCTTCTCCTAAACCCAAAACTGCTCTAGAAACCATAAATCCAAGAATTGAAACTGGAACAACTCCAATACCAATCCAGCTTAACGCATTTGAAAAGGCGGTTCCAACTTCAATCGAATAGGCGTGCATTATTGCCCCCAACGACCAGATGAAAATTGCTAAAGCATAGCCAATTTTTGTTCCGAGTTTATCTATTATCCTTCCGGCAAAAAGCATTGAAAAGGCATATACCAATTGAAAAATCGCAGTAATATTTGCATAATCAGAATTCGACCAATTAAATTCTTTAGACAAACTTGGTGCTAACAAACTTAGTACTTGCCTATCTAAATAATTTACAGTAGTCGCAAAAAACAATAGCCCACAAATTGTCCAACGATAATTTTTATACTTTATTGACATAACTTGGAAAATTAAAATAGGTTAATGAATTAGTATAACAAATATTATTTACCATTTGACCAATAAATTGCACATCATTAGGTAGCTGATTTTTTTCCATTTCATCACCTAAAATATTACATAATATTCTTCTGAAATAGTCGTGTCTAGGAAAAGACATAAAACTTCTTGAATCAGTTAACATACCTATAAATAAAGGCAATAAACCAAAATTTGAAAGTACATCTAATTGTTTTTCAATACCATCTTTTTGATCTAAAAACCACCATGCTGCACCATATTGCATTTTTCCTTGAATAGGCCCTTCATTAAAATTGGCAACCATTGACGCAAATGCCTCACCATCTTTAGGATTTAAATTATAGATAATTGTTTTTGTTAAAGAGTTGGAAGAATTTAATTTGTCAAAAAACTTGGACATAGAATCGATATGATTTAAATCACCAATCGAATCAAAACCTTTATCTGCTCCTATTGTTTCCATCATTTTGGAATTATTATTTCTAATAGCACCGACATGAAACTGTTGTGTCCACCCTTTTTTATAATCCATTAGTGCCAATTCAAACAATAGAGCTGATTTATATTTATTAATTTCTAAAACTGATAAATCGATGTTTTTTCTAGCTTTATTGTAAATTGTGTTAATTTCTTCTACTGTATATTGCTCTGCATAAAAAGTATCCATTCCATGATCGGAAATTCTACATCCCATTTTATGAAAAAAATCATGTCTACTTTTAATTGCAATTATAAAATCTTGATAATTATTGATTTTAATTTCAGAAACTTTTTCAAGTTCAGTAACCCAATTATTAAAATCAACAGTTTTTTCGATATTTACTGCCTTATCTGGTCTAAATGACGGTAATACTAGAATTTCAAATTCTTGATTTTGAATTTCTTTATGATAATTTAAATCATCGATAGGATCGTCAGTAGTACCTATCATTTGAACATTCATTTTTCGAAGTAAATTCTTTACGCTAAATTCTGGTTTTTGAAGTAATGCAGATGCTTCAATATAAATTTCTTCGGCAGTGTCTGGATTTAGTAATTTATCTATTCCAAAATAATTTTTAAGCTCTAAATGAGTCCAATGATATAAAGGATTTCTCAATGTATTTGGTACAGTTTCCGCCCACTTTTGAAATTTTTCATAATCAGAAGCACTTCCTGTTATATATTTTTCTTCAACACCATAAGCTCTCATGGCTCTCCATTTATAATGATCGCCTTCAATCCAAATTTGAGTTAAATTTTCAAATTGTCTATCTTCGGCAATGTCTTTTGGAGATAAATGACAGTGATAATCTATAATCGGTTGGTATTTTGCATAATCATCATACAACTGTTTAGCCGTTGGACTATACAATAAAAAATCATCTGTCAAAAATGTTTTATTAGACATAAATTTTAGTATTAAAATAAACTTTTTTCAATTCCCATTTCAAGACCTCTTAACTCTGCCAGACCTCTTAGTCTTCCAATTCCTGAATATCCCGGATTTGTTTTTTTATGTAAATCATCCAACATTTGATGCCCATGATCGGGTCGCATTGGAATAATACGTTTGGTTTCTTTTTGTTTTTTTAGAATAGATTTTACTACTTCGTACATATCTACATCCCCTTCTAAATGATTAGCTTCATAGAAATTTCCCTCGGCATCGCGCTGGGTACTTCTTAAATGAATAAAATTCATTTTATCGCCATGACGATCTACAATTCCTGGTAAATCATTTTCGGCAATAACTCCATAAGATCCGGTGCACATCGTAAATCCGTTTGATGGAGAATCTACTGCATTTAATAATTGAATTAAATCTGCTTCAGTGCTAACCACTCTTGGTAATCCTAAAATAGGGTAAGGCGGATCGTCGGGATGTATAGCCATCAAAACACCAACACTTTCTGCTACAGGTATAATTTCTCTTAAGAAATAATATAAATTCTCTTTTAATTTATTAGCATCGATTCCATCATAGCCTTGAAGTACTTTCAAGAAATCTTCAACAGTATACGATTCCTCAGCTCCTGGCAAGCCAGCTATAATATTTTGTTGTAATTTTAATTTATCTGCATCGGATAATTTTTCAAAAGTAGCTTTGGCTTTAGTAATTTGATTTTCAGTATACGTAGCTTCTGCTCCGGGTCTTTTTAGTATGAATAATTCAAAAGCAGCAAATTCATTGATATCAAAGCGTAAAGCCTTAGAACCATCGGGCATTTCATAAGACAAATCGGTTCTAGACCAATCTAAAACAGGCATGAAATTGTAGCATACAATATTAACGCCACATGCCGCTAAGTTTTTGATGCTTTGCTTGTAGTTTTCTATATATTTTAAATAATCCCCAGATTGTTTTTTAATATCTTCATGCACAGGAATACTTTCAACAACTGAAAAAGTCAATCCTGCGGCTTCCACTTCATTTTTTCTTTTCATGATTTCGTCCACTTCCCACACTTGACCATTTTTAATATGGTGTAAGGCAGTTACAATTCCGGTTGCACCGGCTTGTCTAGCGTCCGATAATTTTACAGGATCATTTGGTCCGTACCATCTCCATGTTTGTTCCATAACTTGTAATCTATATTTTTAAGTACTCTCTTTAAACTCCGCTATACGCGCTAAAACCTCCATCAATAGGAATAACCACACCGGTTACAAAAGAAGATGCTTCATCGCATAAATATATTGTGGTGCTAATTAAATCTTCTGGTTCTCCAAATCTTCCCATTGGAGTTTGATCAATAATGCTGTTCCCTCTTGGTGTCAATGTACCCTCTGGAGTTGTCAATAAGGCACGATTTTGATCGGTCAAGAAAAATCCGGGAGCCAAAGCATTTACTCGAATTCCAACTTTTGAAAAATGAACCGCTAACCATTGCGTAAAATTAGATACTGCGGCTTTTGCACCACTATATGCAGGTATTTTAGTTAAAGGTGTAAAAGCATTCATTGAAGAAATGTTCAAAATACTACAACCTTTCTTACCAATCATATCTTTTGAAAAAACTTGAGTTGGCAATAAGGTTCCAATAAAATTTAAATTGAAAACAAACTTTATACCTTCTGCATCCAAATCAAAAAAAGTTTTGAAACCTTCAGTTGTATTTAGCAAATCTTCCTCCAACAGGAAAGGATTAGATGTAGTTCCCAAAGGATGGTTACCTCCTGCTCCATTTATCAAAATATCGCAACTTCCTAATTTTTCATTTACTTCTTTTTTAGCCGCTTCTAAGGATTCTTTTTCCAATACATTTGCTGCAACGCCAATTGCTTTTCCACCAGCTTCTATAATTTGGTTAGCAATTTGATCTGCAGCCTCTTTTTTTAAATCCAAAACTGCTATTTGGTAGCCTTGTTTAGCCAATGCTTTTGCTAATGTGCTACATAAAACACCACCAGCACCTGTTATAACTACTGTTTTCATTTAATTATTTTTTATAGCTTGTATTAATTCTAAAACTGTTTTAGTATCAGTTTTTATTGCATCATAATCTTTTAATTCCATTGCCTTTTTACTGATTAACTTACTTCCCATTCCAACAGCAGAAACACCAGCATTAAACCAACTTTGAATACTTTCTTTAGTAGTATCAACTCCTCCTGTTGGCATGAATTTTAATTTTGGAAATACATCTTTAATTGTAGACATAAATTCAACTCCAAGAATGTTTCCCGGAAAAAGCTTTATAAAACGAATACCCGCATTTTCTGCAGCAATTATTTCTGAAGGTGTCATGCAACCAGGAGCATAAAAAATATCATTTTTTACAGCATAATCTGCTATTTCTTTAACAAAACCAGGACTAACCAAAAAATCCGCTCCAATATTGATAAAATCTAAAGATTGTTCTAAATTTTTTACTGTTCCGATACCCAAAAGCAAACCTGGCATTTCATTATTTCGAATTTCAATTAATTTTTTAAAATTTTTTAAGGCAGCTTCCCCTCTATTAGTGTATTCAACGGCTTTAATTCCTGAAGCATAAACAGACTTTAGTATTTCGATACTTACTTCTTCATCTTGATTGAAGTAAAGCGGTAAAATTCCTTGCTGAATTATTACATCTGAAACAAATTGTGATTTATTCATTTTTATTAAATTTTAATTTTAACTACCATTTTTTTGATTTCTTCGTTTCCTATCATTGGTGCATGTACATCTTCAGGGAAAAAAATAGCAAATTGGTTTTGTGTAAGTTGAAAATACATATCGGGTTTATCAGCAAAAAATCTAACATCTTTTTCTGGATTATAAGCACCTTTTTGAGTTAGGCATTTATTCCTTGGTTTCCAACCAAAAGTTTCATTACCTGTGATACACAATTGAATATCAATATATTCATCATGGCATTCAAATTTTTCCAGACTAGTTTCTTTTGTTTTTCCAATAGCAGTTGCTATAAAGGCACGTATCCCTTTTGGCATATCAATTGTGCCGTCAGGAGTATTTTGTAAATCATTTTTTGAAATAAACTGAAATGCTTCTTCAAAAAGTGGGTTTAATCTGAAATACTTGGAGGCGTTTTCTATAGAATCAATTATCATTTTATGTATAATTAACGTTGAACTCTTCCGCTTCCGTCTCCCATTACTAAATCTTTTACTTCTGCAAGAGTAGCATGATTCAAATCACCTGGAATAGTATGTTTCAATGCACTAGCAGCAACCCCAAATTCAGCAGCTTCATTCATAGGCATACCTGAAACCAATCCGTAGATCAATCCACTTGCAAAAGAATCTCCGCTTCCAACTCTATCTACAATTCTAACATTATATTGTTTGGTATGATAAAATTCTTCTCCATTATATACCAAAGCACTCCAGCCATTGTCACTAGCACTATGACTTTCACGAAGAGAGGAGGCTATAAATTTAAATCCAAATTTTTCTTTCATTTGCTTGAACACATCTTTGAACCCATCTAAATTCAGTTCCCCTTTAGTTACATCGGTATCTTTTGCTTTAAAACCTAAAGTTGTGTCTGCATCTTCTTCATTACCAATACATACATCAACATATTGACACAATTGGGTCATAACTTCTCTAGCTTTTTCTTTACTCCAAAGTTTTTTTCTATAATTCAAATCAATACTTGTTGTAATTCCTTTTTCTTTAGCAACTTTTAAAGCGGCTAAAGTTAGTGCGGCAGCTTTTTCACTTAAAGCAGGTGTGATCCCTGTGGTATGAAACCAATCACATCCTTCAAAAATTTTATCAAAATCAAATTCTGACGCAGAAACATCTGCTATGGAAGCTCCTGCACGATCATATACCACTTGAGAGGCACGCATAGAAGCTCCTGTTTCTAAAAAATAAATACCCAATCTATCTCCGCCACGGGCAACAAATTGCGTATCTACTCCATATCTACGAAGATGGTTGATTGCTGATTGCCCTATTGGGTTATTAGGCACTTTGGTAACAAAAGTTCCATTCAAACCATAATTACATAATGCTGCTGCAACATTAGCTTCTCCACCTCCATAAGTAACATCTAAAGAATCAGCTTGGACAAATCTTTTAAAATCTGGAGTGGACAAACGAAGCATTATCTCTCCAAGGGTAACAACTTTTTTACTCATTTTTTATAAAATTTTAATATTATCTTTAAATCATTTATCTCGTGTGCGGACACGATTAAAAAACAAATTTAAAAAAATAATTAATATAAAGAAGAAAAAAATGTATTATTAAAGAGAGTAGTCTACAATAAGTTCATAAAAAGGAGTTTAAATATCAAAA
>CAISUR010000193.1 GCA_903888655.1 uncultured Bacteroidota bacterium
AAAACTACAATGCCAGTAGATATTGAAATCACAAATGACATTAATATGATCTTTTCTAGATATAAAGAGGAAAAAATTAATGTTTACTATTTGGGGAAGCTGAATCCTAAAGAAATCAAAGAACTAAAAACATTAAAACCAATAATTTAAATTAATTAGATATGAAAAAAAATGTATTAATAATTTTTCTTTTAATTGTCTTTATAAATAATGCTAATTCACAAGCAACAAAATTATTTAAAGGAAAACTAGAATTAGGAATTCAAGGTCTTTGGCAAGATGCAGATGTAAGTTATAGTTATTATGAAGACTCATCACATAACTATGTTAAAAGTGGACTTTTTAAACTATCATTTGTTGGTAATGGTAATTACAAAGGATATCATGAAAATATTCAAGGTAATTTTAAAAATGGATTAAAAAACGGAACATGGACTTATGATTATAACAATAATGATATATATCAAAACGGCAATTATGTTACTTCAACTATTAAACTAATTGCAAATTATAAAGACGGTTTGCCAGATGGAACTTGGAATTGTACCGTTCAAGGAAGATATAGAAATAAAAAATATAATAGAAAAACAAAAAAATATGAATTTGGACCTTGGTTATCTTCTTTATCAGAAATCACTAGTTCTAAATTCAAAAAAGGTGTTTTGGTTGGTAACTTATCAATTATAACAAAAGAAAATGAAAAGATTACAGAAACTACCAATATTAATTTTGATGATTATGGCTTTTTCAATGGAAAATATTATACCAAAGATGCTAATAATGAAGAAGTAGATGATTATGAAAATGGATTTTTAATTAAAAGTATAGTTAGAAATCTGAAAACAGGTAAAGCAGATTTAAGAGATGATGCTGAAAAAGGAATAGTTTTTAGAGACTTATTTACAAAGGAAAAAAACAATGAAATAACTAGTAATTCCAGATACAGTTTAGTCAATTATGACAATAATTTTTTCAGAAATAAAATATTATCTACTTTTTTTGGAGAACAATTTCATTATAAATCCATCGGTGGAGACATTAATTACGAAGAACCAAATTATAATTTTAAAGGCATAAGCTATAGAAATTTAAAAGAAAAATAAAAATAATTTAAAAATAAAATCATGAAAAAATCTTGGAAAATTGTATTAGGCATTGTTGGATTATTAATTCTACTTTCAGTTTTTAATAATGTCAAATCCTGTAGTGCTAAAAATGAAAAAGAAAGTAATATGAATTTTAAACCAGAACTTTCAAGTAAAGAAATTAAACATAAAAGTTCATTAATCAATGGTGAAATAGGTAATTATTTTGAAATTAATGAAGCTAAATCAATTATTAATTTTGTTGGAATCGAAGAACATTTAATGGATAAAAAATATACCCAAAAATGGGAAGTCAAAGTTTGTATAACTAGAAACAACAAACCACTCCCTTTTGATATAAAAAATGTAAGTGGTAATAGTGGCTTGTATTTACAATTACTAAATTCAACCTCTTCTCCTATTAGTAACCTTAATGAGATAAGTAGTGGCATTGATAATAATATTGATGAAATATTATCTCTTAAAACTGGTGAAAATAAATGGATAACATTTAATTTTGAATATGGTGAATCAAAAAAAGAAGATGTTATAAAAGATATTCAATTTTTTACTATCAATTCAAAAATTAATTTTAAAGAAAAAATTACTCCTACGACTGTTATAAATTCTGAAGAAGTGAATAAAGATGATTTAGATAAGAAAATGAAAGATGCTGATAAAGCAACTGAATTAATGGAAAGGCAAGTAAAAATGATGGAGAAAGTTGATAAAATGAGTAAAGATAAATAATTAAAAGGTGCTTCAACTAGCCACCTCTCTTGTACACGAATCCTTTCGTGTACCAAAATAACTTAAAAAATCTGCTTTATTAAGTATAGCAAAATACCACCAATACTTAACAAAAAAACCGCCAATTGGCGGTTTTTTCATGTATAACATTCAAGTATCCAAAAAAATAATCCTATCTACTAGCAGTCATCACTTTCTCATTTTTTTCAAGACCCCAGCTCTGCGAAGTGTTCTTTCGTAAGCCACTGCTCGAAGTGTTCTATAGTAACGTGAAGCTCTGCGAGGTCTCCCAACTCAACTCATCAATTTTCAGGCCTAAAGCCTCAAAATTCAAATTCAGAGGGTGAAATTTCAAGGTAAAAACCTGAAATTTCACTTTTTTTAGTTTTTAGCCGAGTCTGTTTTTTAATCAACTTTAAATGAAATTTGTATATTTGTTTCACTAAATTACTTGTTATGGAAACTTTAATCATCAATACTAAAAATGCCAGTAGTGCTAAATTCATTTTGGAATTGGTTCAAAAATTGGGTGAAAGTGGTAAAATATTAAATGTAGAAGAAAAAGAAGATTTTTCTCTCGGAGCTTTAATGAATCTCGAAAAAACAAATAAGAAAGTAACAAGAGAAACTATTTTCAAAAAATTAAAAAAATAATGAAAATAACTTTTGATAAAAGTTTTAGCAAAAGTTTGGACAAGATTAACGATAAGATTGTTCTAAAAAGAATTGAAAAAGTCATATTGCAATGCGAAAAAGCATCTGAACTAACTCAAATTTCTAATCTAAAAAAGATGGTAGGTTTCAAAAATTACTATCGTATTAAATGTGGTGATTACAGAATAGGATTAGAAATTATAGACCAAGTTATCGATTTTATTATAATTGCTCATAGAAAAGATATTTACAATAGATTTCCATAAAACGATATATTCAATTTTGAGGTTCAAATCCTCAAAATTCATACTCAGAGGGTGAAATTTCAAGGTCAAACCTGCTATGCAGTGTCTCCCCACTTCATAGCATCAATAAAAAAAATAACCGCCGATTGGTGGTTATTTTTTGTTAAAGAAGTTCTTTTGAAGGAGGCGTTTGTTACCTCCTCTTTTCCCAGCGAACATACGCAAAATGATTTTGAAAATGGCATATCCCTTCACTTTTAGCGTGCCTATAAAAAACACTTTATCCATTAGATATTACAAAGATGTATTTATAAAACGGTCATTAAATAGTGTAATCACCCTCCAAAAAAGTCATGTCCTCTTCTACTATCGTCCAAAAAAACATTAAATAAGTCCAAACGGTTATTGCCATTGTCTATAGTACTTTCTTCAAAGTATATTTTGGTGCCAACAATGTCCGTCTGGGTACTTATACTGTTCATTTGTTTACTCGTATTGTCCATTTCTGTTTTTGCAATCTCTTTTTTTTAAAAAGCAATGTCTTGTTGCATTTTTTAAAGTCTGTTTGCATTTTTTAAAGTCCAGACCAGTATATATAAGGGTTTTCAAAATTATATTTTTACAAAATCCACCTTAAATTTGTTTCGCTAACGCACTTGTAATCCGTAATACTAAAAAAACAGTAACACGATATTTATTTTGGAACCGGTTCAAAATTATGTAAAAACGGTAGAATAGAAGCTTTAGAAAAAGCAATTACAATAGTTTCTGAAGAGACCATTTTTAATAAATTGAAAAAGTAATGAACGAACTTTTGCTTGTTTCTTCCTCTCAAATTGAATCTAAAGATTTATCTATTCAACCAGGAAGTTGGATTAGCAGAGGTAGTGTTTTGAGAAATCAAGAATTTTAAAATCGTTTTCCCTTCTGAATTGGTTCTGATTTTACCAATACTTTGTTTAGTCGATACTTTATCACCGACATTAACGCTTACAGAACTTAAATTTTGATATATGGTAAAATAATCTCCATGTTGAATAAAAACCATTTTATTTAAAGGCGAAGTCAATACTACTTTAGTAACCTCTCCTCCAAATACAGCTCTTGCATTAGCTCCTGCTTCGGTGGTAATTTCTATACCACTATTGTGAATAATCAACGTTTTATATACCGGATGGGGTTGATCACCATATCCTAGAGTAATTACTCCTTTTTCTACCGGCCAAGGCAATCTTCCTTTGTTGGCTTTGAAATTATTCGAGATTAATTGTCCCTCTGGGGTTAAAACTATTTTGGTAGATTCCTCTATTCGTTTTGTTTCGGCAACTGTTGTCGTTTTTGGATTAGCTTTTACTTTGGCTGCTGCTGCTTTTCTATTGGCTTCTGCAATCGCATCACGAATTATTTTCTGAATTTGAGCATCTATTTTTTTGGTCTCTTGCTGTTTTTTCTTGATTTCAGCAGCAATTTGCTTCTTGTCTTTCTTTAAACTATTGGCTATTCGTTCTTGCTCTTGTTTTTCTTTTTCAAGATCAGCGCGTTGTTTCTCTTGTTCTGCCAGTAATTTTTCTTTTTCTGTTTTCTGTCCGCTTAATTTTAAATTATAATCGGCTAATTTTTGTGTTTTATCTTTAATCTCTTCTCCTTGCATTCTTCTATAACTAGAATATTGCTTCATGTACTGCAAACGCTTGTACGCTTGTAAAAAACTCTCAGAAGACAGTAAAAACATCACTCTACTTTGTTGCGACCGACTTTTATAGGATTTTACAATCATTTCGGCATAATCTTCTTTAAGAATAGTCAAATCTTTCTTTAACTTGTTAATTTGAACCTGATTAATATACATGTCATTACTCAACAATTTCGTTTGTTTTGAGGTAGTGTTAATCAGTTTTTCTTTCAATCCGATTTTTTCCTTCTGTAGCGACAATAATTTCACAACCGATTTTTCTTTCCCTTTAACTTCATCCAGCATTTTTTGTTTTTCCTGAATTTCTTGCTGAATTTTAGCTTTTCGTTGCTCCAATTCCTCTTGCGTATGTTGGCTCCATGCCCATGAAGTCAACAAAATAAATAGCACTGTGATGAATTTTTTTTGCATAGTATTTAAATCTTGTCAATGAAAATTCTTTCATATCCTTCTGGAACACTGTAAGGAAATGTAAGTTCTTCGTTGAAGGAAACGTTTTTATATTCGATATCGATGGTTGTTTTACTCTCTTTTTGTCGCGCATCAATTGCCAAAGATAATGGTAAAATCATTTCATTATATTTTTTATAATCGGGATAAACCACTTGCAAGGTTCGATCTAAATTTACCTGATTAATCTCCTGTTTTTTTACTAAAAAATTGCTGCTTTCAAAGAAAAAAGTTTTGTCGGTGTTTCCGTCTGGATTGCTTTGCAATTTGTATAATTTTTCCATAATAGAAACGGCATAATTTCCTTTATGTAAATCATCTATTGCTTTGCCAATAAACATATTTTGAACTTTTTGAAAATCCAAATCAGTTCCAAGCCACTGACTTAATGCGACATAATCGCCTTCGAAATATTTATTCCCTATTTTCTCATAATATTGCACAGACGTTGGGGTAATCAACGCTTTTGCCATAGTAATTCCCAAAATGCGAATACTAACCAAAATCTTTTCGTCTTTTTTTATTCTAATTTCAGCTTGAACATTTTGTGATTGTTTATCATCCTGATATTTAGCACTTGCCTTTATGCTTAAAGTAGAGAAATCAGTTTTATTACTGTAGTGATTGCTTATAATTTTATCTGCCGACAGCGTCTTGCTTGCAGTTCCTTCTGCCAAAAAAGCTTTAGGTTTACAAGAGGTAACTAAAATTAATATAAAAAGTGCACAATATTTTTTCATGTAGCGTTTCTAAAAACGAAGCGTTTATAAATTATTTCTTTTGTTTTTCTATGAGCGCATTGGCTTTTGTAAAATACAATTCTTTCTTTTTCAAATCTCCTAAACCATTGTAGGCTTCCCCTAATTGCAGATTGAAATTGATTTCTAAAACCTTATTATCTATTATAAAATCA
>CAISUR010000194.1 GCA_903888655.1 uncultured Bacteroidota bacterium
CCGCCACCATCACAATCTGCTCTTACCCAATACTCATATTGGGTACCTGGAGTTAAACCCGTTACTGAAGTATTAGTGCTAGATGGAGTAGTTGTACCTGCACCACTAGGAATTCCTAATCCCGCTGCTTGCACTACATACTGCCAAGAGGAAAATGATGGACTTGTCCAGGATAATTGCGCTCCAGTTGTGGTAAGATTTGTAGCCGCTAGACCCGTTGGTGCAGCACAATTCAATGGTTGAATTACTAAATTATAAGGATAAGTAGGTGTTGCTGCGCTTGAAGACAATACTATTATATAAGTATGACCTGCTGTAACATTCAAGCTAGGAATATTTCTTACGTTAGAAGTTGCATCAGCCACACCCGCTAAACAAGTAACTCCAACATTGGCACATCCATCATATACAAAAATACCAGAATTAGTTGCCGCAGTACCTATAGGCGTCATGGTTATGCTTATAGCTCCATCTGTAGTTGGAGTGTAAGAATAAAATACATCATTCCCAGCCATATAGTTAACCGCCGTTCCTGCACATGCAGTGGGTTGTGCAGTACTATAAGTGTTGGCGTAATTTGTTGTATTATCCGTCGTTGAATAAGTTAAGTTTGTTACTGGTATGGCAGAAGTACACGTTAATCCTGGGGAAGACGTACAAAAGTTAAAAGGTCCTACCCATTGACTGCTACTATTTGAACATAGCGATCTAACATAATAAACATAACACGTTGATGGGGATAACGTAGTTGGCACATAAGGTAAGGTACCATTATACACTACACCTACTCCTGTTGGAGTACCTGTTGAAGAAGGGAGCACCTCTATCTCCCATGAAGTTGATCCACTAGGATTTGTCCAGTTTAAGCTAGCTGAGGTTTGGGTAATATTAGTGGCTGATAAATTTGTTGGCTCTAAACAACGTTGCACTAATTTAACTTCATCAATATACCAACTATTACCTGAAATAGCCGCAGTAGGTTGAGTGTAACTTCTAACAAAAGCAATATACACTTGTTGTCCTGCATAAGCTGATAAATCAACTGTTTTTAACTCATATATGTTATAGGTAGCTGCTATTGTATTTTGATCCCAACTATATGTTCCTGTTCCAGTTGGTGTAGTATAATTTGCCACCGTAGTTTGAGATCCTGCCGAGGTATTGGTATTTATCTTAATTAGATAATTTACAGCATTTGTTGGAGTAAATCCTTCTCTTGTATAAAAAGTTAACTGACCATTAGAAGGAATAGTAACTAAAGGAGTAGCAAGATAATCATCAGAGGTAATCCCTGCTGCACCATTTTGCTTTCTATTCATAAATGCTGCCTGAGTACCAGCATAAGCATTGGCCGCAGTAAATGTCCATCTTCTTTGTGTAGCCGAAGGAGTTGGAACTCCATTATCAAATACTGCCCATTGATTTCCTGTGGCTCCAGTACCTAAAGTCCAAGGAGACGAAGCAACAGGAACAGGCAAATCTGGACCCAATCCATTAGTTTCAAATCCTTCTGTACCAGGCGTTGGAAATTGTGAATATCCAACAAACGAAAACAATAAAGCAAATAGTAAAAAGGTAATTTTTTTCATTATTATTTATTAATTTTAGTGGTTTTTATAGTTCTTTCAATTGTAATTAATCCCCAAACTTAACTAAAATTTTAAATATATTGAATTTTTTTTTTTGATTTAACTAAAATAAAATTTATTACAATCAACGAAAAAAAATAAATTAGTCAAAAAAAACTTTTTTTACCTCTAAATACTCTTCCTTTCTATAAAAAAATCGCCTTGTTAGTAAAATTAACAAGGCGATTTTTAGATTTCTGTAATTCTTATTTAACAATCAAGAACTCTGAACGTCTGTTTTGTGCATGTTGTTCTTCTGTACATGGTTCACATTGCACTTTAAGCTCTGATTTACCAAAACCTTTACCTGAAATTCTTGAGGCATCAATTCCTTTAGAAATTACATATTGAACGGTAGATTTTGCTCTTCTGTCAGATAGTGATAAGTTATAAGCATCTGAACCACGACTATCGGTATGCGATTTAGCAAAAATTACTAACTTATCGTTATTTTTCATCACTTGAACTAATTTATCTAACTCAAATGCTCCTTCTTGAGTAATATTACTCTTATCGTATTCAAAGAAGATTGGTTTTAAAACAATTTGGGTTGGTGTGATAATCACGTCAATTGGTTGTAAGGCAGCATCCACTCTAGCAGTTGGCCCTTTGCTTTTGGCAACCGGAAAGACATTCCCTTCAAAACCATCTTTCGAGGCTTGGATAGAATATATTTTATCACACATTACTTTATAATTAACTTCGCCTTTACTATTTGACATTTGTGTATCAACAATATTATTTTTCTCGTCAAGGATAGCCACTTTAGCATCGGCTAGAATTTCTCCTGTTTTCTTGTTGGTTACCACAACTAATAAATCAACTTTGCAAATTGGAGTTACCAGAAAAATGTCATCGTTACCATTTCTATTACTAGAAAGAAAACCAATATTCTTAGCTTTATTGAACGTAAAATCAAAATCATCTTTTTCAGTATTAATTGGTTTACCCATATTAACAGCATCTGTTCCTTTAGCTAAATCGATTTGAAATACATCTAATCCTCCTAATCCTTGTCTACCGCTTGAAGCAAAATACAAAGTAGCATTATCATCGGCAATGAATGGGAAGTTTTCATTTCCTTCAGTATTCACTTTTGGTCCAAGATTTTCTGGAGTACCATAGGTATCTCCATTAATTGCTACTTTCCAAATGTCTGTACCGCCGATACTTCCTGGTCTATTAGAAGCAAAATACAAGGTTTTACCATCTCTACTTAGCGATGGATTTCCAGTTGAATATTCTTTACTATTGAATGGCAATAATTTAATATTTCCCCATGTATCGCCAGATTTAGTAGCTTTGTATAAGTAAATTTGACTAAATTTAGAATTTAATGATTTTACTTTTTCGTATTCTTTCTCTTTATAACTCTCGGTAGAAAAATAACATGTATTTCCATCTGATGATATAGTTAATGTACCATCATGAAATTTTGAATTAAGCGCTTCAATGGCTGTAGGTTCAGACAACACACCACTGTCACTCATGGTCGCTTTGTAGATGTCAAGAAAAGGTTCGTTTGTCCAACCATAATTTTTTCTTGCACCACTTCTAGCACTTGAAAAATAAACTGTGTTATCATACATTACAGCCCCAAAATCAGATTTATCTGAACTCAATGATGTAGATTTAACCGTATAACTTTCTGTCTTACTTAAAATAGCTGGTACATAATTTGGATTGTCTTTAAATGCTTTAGCTCTTAAATCATTCGGAGCCATCGAAGCAAATTTAGTCATTTGCTTGTTTGCCTCTTCATATTTGCCCATTGCTTTTAACATTTGAGCATATCGGTAATACGTTTCTGCATCCTGATTAGTCTTAATAGCTTTGGCATACCACGTTGACGCTTCAGATGCATTAAACATATTAAAATAAGAATCTGCTATTTGTTTGAAAACATATCCATCTGCTTTTCCGCTTTCTGCCAATTTTTGATATTCTTTCGCCGCAGCTACATACTCAAATCTATTGAATAATTTATCTGCAACTTTTGTGTCTTTGTTTTGTGCAAAAATACTACTACTGATAATCACAAAACTAAATACTATATATAAGTTTTTCATTTTTAATTATATTTATGTTAGAAAAATCTAGGAGAACGTGATACTTTTTTCGGGAAATTCAAATCAAATAATATCATGATCTCATGAGATGAAGGTGTTGTTACTTTCAAATCAGAAACAATATGATCATAAGCATATCCAATTCTCAACGCAGGATTAATAGCATAGTTAACCATTGCCCCAAAAGAGTCTTGTAATCTATACGTAGCTCCGATCTCAAATTTTTCATTAAACAAGAAATTGGCAGACAAATCAACTGATACTGGAGCATTAAATGCCGATTTAATCATCGTTGAAGGCTTGAATTTTAAATTTGGATTTAAATCAAACACATACCCTCCCGTTAAGAAATAATGAAGTACTTCATTTCCATAATGTACCCCATTGTAACTTAAATAGCTGTTTTTTAACATGTTTGGCACAGAAAAAGCTACATAATATTTATTAGTATAGTAAAACAAACCTGAACCAATATTTAAAAATGACTTGCTTGAATTTTGTTGAAAAGATGGATCATCTAAATCCGGTACATGTCCATTACCAATGTCTGAGAATAAACCAACTTTATGAAAGGTTCCACCTCCTTTTAAACCAAAGGCTAGTTTTTGATCACCTCCAAGATTTAAAGTATAAGAAAAATCAGCATAAAGATTCGTTTCTTCTACAGGACCTATTTTATCATTAATGGCAGAAATACCTAAACCAACATTTTTACCAACTGGACTGTTTACAAAAAAGGTTCCTGTTGATGGAGCGCCCTCAATATCAACCCATTGTTTTCTATAGAGTAAACCTCCTGTAAGATTCTCTTTTGAACCAGCATAAGCAGGATTAATAACACTCATATTATACATATATTGTGTATACTGTGGGTCTTGTTGCGCATTTACGTTAATAAATGTCATCAAAGCAAACACAGTTAAGAAATATATTTTTTTCATTGTTTTGAAATTTATCATTTATAATTTGTTTGTTATTTATTCTCTCTATTGATGTAAATCCATCCTGTTTTTGTTGGCTGGTTATTTTTGAATTCAATTACATAATAGTAAGTCCCATCAGGAAGATCATTCCCGCTATCTGATTGACCAATCCATTCATTAGTGTAATCCCCCTTAGTATAAACTTTTGTTCCATATCTGTTAAAGATAGATAAGGTTTGAACATTCATCAATCTTAAATCAAAGAAGTCATTTTTACCATCAGGTGTTGGATTTGGAGAAATACCTCTTTGAATATCACAATAAATCCTATCTAACGTTATAGAATGGGTTTGCTGACAATTATCTGATGTCGTAACTTTAACAGAGAATGTTAATGGCAATTGTGGTGATGGGTTGGAATTACTAGCAAAAGTAGTAACATCAAAGGTAGAATTATTTGATCCAACTTGATTACCATTACTATCCATCCAGTAAAAATTAGACGTATTCAAATCAAATGAATTTCCAGTAGGTATAACTTCTAAAGTAAATTTACTATCTATACATTCCCCAAATAACGTAAAATCAAATGATGGAAAAAACGCAGCAATACCTGAGGCACTTGAACTAGTACAACCTGTTGTTGTGTTTGTTATGATAACAGAATAGGTTCCTGCAGTTGTTGTGGTAAATGAAGCAACGTTACCTTGAGCTGAAGGTCCAGACCAAACATAATTATAAATACCAGCTGGTAAAGCATTAGCATTTATGGTCGCCTGAGATCCTTGACATACAGTATCTCCTGTTACCGTTACTGTTGGAATAGGATTTATAGTTACAGTAGCAGTAATTTGACAACCATTACTATTAGTGTAAGTAATAGTAGTAGTTCCAGATAATACTGCAGTAACTAAACCTGAATTATTTATCGTAGCAACTGCGGTATTTGATGATGTCCAAGCATTTGTTGATGCAGGAGTACCACTTCCAGTTAATTGCGTTGTACTTCCAGCACATAAGCTTAAAGTTCCAGCTATTGTAGGTAGTACATTTATTGTAATATTGGCGGTAATAATACATCCATTACTATTAGTGTAAGTAATAATTGATGTTCCTGCTGAAACACCTGTAACTAAACCTGTACTATCAATTGTAGCAACAGAAGTGTTAGATGATGTCCAAGGATTTGTTGTCGCTGCAGTACCATCTCCTGATAACTGCGTTGTATTTCCAATACATGCTGACAA
>CAISUR010000195.1 GCA_903888655.1 uncultured Bacteroidota bacterium
AAAGTTTTTCGGAAAAATATCTGCTGATAAAAACAAGCTTATTGAGGTTTTTCCTGTAGTAGGAGGAAATGTTGAAAAAGTAAATGTTGAACTAGGTGATTATGTTCATAAAGGACAAGTACTTGCTGTCATTAGAAGTACTGAAGTAGCTGGCTATGAAAAAGATTACCAAGATGCTAGAAACGAAGTAATTGTAGCTCAAAATAATTTGAAAGTAACTCAAGAAATGTTTGAAGGAAAGTTAAGTACCGAACGAGACGTAATTGAAGCTAAAAGTGAGCTCGAAAAAGCCAAATCACAATTGAATAGATTGCAACAAAACTATAAAATTTATAATCTAAAACCTGGGTCAATTTACCAAGTAGTATCGCCAATTAGCGGTTACATCATTCAGAAAAACATTAATCAAGATATGCAATTGCGTAGTGATAGAACGGATAATATTTTTGATGTAGCCGATACTAAAGATGTATGGGCTTTAGCCAATGTTAATGAAAGTGACATTAATCAAGTACAGTTAGGAATGAAAGCTAGTGTCTCCACATTATCAAATTCTGATAAAAAATTTTATGGCAAAGTAGATAAAATCTTTAAAATCATCGACCCAGAAACAAACGCAATGAATGTAAGAATAGTTTTAGACAACCAAGCCAGTTTACTTGTTCCTGAAAGCAAAGCAACAATTAATGTTTATTACAATGAAAACAGAAAAATGTTGAGTGTTCCTTCTAGTGGAGTTATTTTTGACAATAATAAAAACTATGTAGTAGTTTTTAAAGATCGTAAACACATTGAGATAAGACAAGTTGAAGTTTACAGAGAGGTTGGAAATGAAACTTTCATCGCATCTGGTTTAAAAGAAGGAGAGCAAATTATTACACATAATCAATTGCTGTTTTATCAAGCTTTATTGGCAAAATAATTTATTCAAAAGGTAACCGTTTTTCTGTTATAAAAAATTAAACCATGACAAAATTCATTAAAAATATTATAGCTTTTTCACTTAAAAATAGGTTTTTTACCTTTTTTTGGGTTGGATTATTGGTCATTATGGGATTCATTTCTTTTGAAAGTATGCCTATAGAAGCATTTTCAGATGTTACTAATACTCAGATTATTATTATTACTCAATGGAATGGTAAAAGTGCCGAAGAAGTTGAACGATTTGTGACTACTCCTGTTGAGTTGGCAATGGCTTCGGTACAGAAAAAAACTAGTGTTCGAAGTACCACCATGTTTGGACTATCGGTCATTAAAATCATCTTTGAGGATGGGGTTGATGATGCCTCTGCTAGAGCACAAGTAAACAATCAATTGCGAACCGTTGATTTTCCAGATGGAATTAGCCCTGATGTACAACCTCCTTATGGACCAACTGGTGAAATATATCGATATACTTTCGAAAGTAAAACAAGAAATTCTAGAGATTTATTAACGCTACAAAACTGGGAAGTTGATAGAGCGCTACGTTCTGTGCCTGGAGTTGCCGACATCAATGCTTTTGGCGGTCAAACCAAAATATTTGAATTAAGCATTGACCCTAGACGATTGGAAAAATATAAATTAACTCCGCTTCAAGTGTATGATGCTGTCAGCAAAAGCAACCTGAATGTTGGGGGCGATATTATTGAAAAAAATGGTCAGGCTTATGTGGTTCGTGGTATTGGTTTATTACAATCGATTCCAGATATTGAAAACATAATAGTAAGTCAAAATAATGGAAATCCTGTACTAGTAAAAAATCTTGCTAAAGTAGTTGAAAGTTCTATGCCTAGACTTGGTCAAGCAGGACTAAATGATAAAGATGATATTGTTGAAGGGATAATCGTGATGCGAAAAGGCGAAAATACTCCAGAAGTATTAGCCAACATTAAAGCAAAAATCAAAGAATTAAATGATAAAATTCTTCCTAAAGATGTAAAATTAGTGCCGTTCTATGATAGAACTAAATTAATGGATTTTTGTTTACATACAGTTATGCACAATTTATTCGAAGGAATATTATTTGTTACTGTGATGGTACTTCTTTTTATGGCAAACTGGAGAACCACAGTTATTGTCTCTATAATTATTCCTCTTTCCTTGTTGTTTTCATTTTTATGTTTGAAACTAATGGGAATGAACGCTAACTTACTTTCATTAGGAGCCGTAGATTTTGGAGTTATTATTGACGGAACAGTTGTCATGGTAGAGGGTATTTATGTTATGCTCGATATGAGGGCACACAAAGACGGTATGGAGAAATTTAATAAATTGGCAAAGGGCGGGATGATAAGAAAGACAGGAAGTGAAATTGGAAAAGCCATTTTCTTTTCAATAATGATTATTATAATTGCACTTTTACCTATTTTCTCTTTCCAAAAAGTAGAAGGTAAAATGTTCTCTCCTTTGGCCTATACATTAGGTTTTGCATTGCTTGGTGCCTTATTGTTTACACTAACATTAGTACCAGTACTATCTCATATTCTATTGAATAAAAATGTTCATGAAAAAAATAATCCTTTTGTGAATTTTTGTAAAAATAATGTAGTAAAGGCTTTTAATTATACTTTTAAACACAAAAAAATAAGTTTAACTATTGCAATTTCGGTTTTAGTATTGACATTACTTTCAACAAAATTTTTAGGAACAGAATTTTTACCTCCTTTAAATGAAGGAGCATTATGGGTAACAGCCGAATTACCTATGAGTACAGATTTGAAAGAGACTAATAATATGACTAACATTTTAAAAAATGAAATTCGCTCATTTCCAGAAGTAACTGGTGTACTTTCTCAAACTGGAAGAAGTAATGATGGAACCGATCCTTGTGGTTTCTATTTTGTTCAAATGCAAGTTAACTTAAAGCCTAAAGAAGAATGGAAGCGAAATATTTCAATGGATGCTTTAATCAACGAAATTGATCATAAATTGAAACGGTATCAAGGGATAACCTACAATTATTCGCAACCGATTATTGACAACGTTGCCGAAGCAGTAGCCGGCTTTAAAGCTGCTAACGGAGTTAAAATTTATGGAGATGATTTGAATAAATTGGATGTTTTAGGGAAAGCTGTATTGAAAGAAATTTCAACTATTGATGGAATAAAAGAACCCGGAATTATTAGAAATATTGGACAACCCGAAGTAAGTGTTGTGCTTGACAAAGAAAAAATGGCAGCTTATGGCGTGACCCTTTCAGACGCTCAAGCAGTTTTAGAAATGGCTTTTGGAGGAAAAACCGCTACTCAAAAATATGAAGGAGAGAAAAAGTTTGATGTTAGAATTCGTTATGAAAAAGAGTATCGAAAAAACACGGAAGACATTGCAAACTTAATGGTGCCAACTTTAAAAGATACAAAAGTTCCATTAAAAGAAATTAGTACAATTATCAAAAACAATGGTCCGGCATTTATTTATCGTGATAACTTAAAACGTTACATTGGAATAAAGTTCTCTGTTAGAGATCGTGATTTAGGGGGGACTATTGCTGAAGCACAACAAAAGGTTGAGAAAAATGTAAAATTACCGGATGGTTATTCTATTGGATGGACGGGGGAATTTGAAAATCAGGTTCGAGCTTCTAAACGTTTAGCTCAAGTAGTTCCTATCAGTTTGATTTTAATTTTCTTCTTGCTATTTACTATGTTTGGTAATATTAAAGACTCTTTACTGGTTATTGCCAACGTTCCATTTGCCATTATTGGAGGAATACTAGCTCTTCATATTACTGGTATGAATTTCGGAATATCTGCTGGGGTTGGATTTATCGCGCTTTTCGGAATTTGTATCCAGAATGGGGTAATCTTAATCTCCGAATTTCATAAGAATCTCAAAGCTCGAATGGACTTAAACACTTCCATTTTAGAAGCGGTAAAGGTTAGGGTACGCCCTGTTTTAATGACGGCAATGATTGCAACCATTGGTTTAATGCCAGCAGCGGTTTCAACCGGAATTGGTTCCGAATCGCAAAAACCATTAGCGATTGTAATTATCGGAGGGTTAATGTCTGCTACCGTTCTTACGTTATTAATTTTTCCAATTGTATTTTGGATATTTAATAAATCGAATCATCAAGCTATTGAATAACAAAAAAGAGGTCGTTTCCATATTACCGAAGAAACGACCTCTTTTTTATAATTCAAAAAATTATTTATTTCCATCCTCCACCAAGATTTCGGTACATATGAACAATAGCATTCAATTGTTCTTTTCTCATATCCATTAGCTCTAATTTTGTTCCTAATGCATCTCGTTGCGTCATTAATACTTCAAAATAATCGATTCGTGCAGATTTAAATAAATCACCAGAAAATTCAATTGATTTATTTAATGCCTCAACCTGTTTTGTTTTTAAATTATAGCTCGTATTCAAATTATCAATTTTAGACAACTGATTAGAAACTTCTAAATAGGCATTCAAAATAGTTTTATCGTAATTATATAACGCTTGAAGTTGACGTGCATTTGCCTTTTTAAACTCGGCTTTTATGGCATTACGATTAATAAGTGGCCCTGCAATATCGCCTGCTAAAGAATACAATAACGACTCAGGAAACGTTAGTAAATAAGATGGCTTGAATGCTTGCGCCCCAAATGTAGATGAAATTCCTAATGATGGATAAAACTCTGCTCGAGCAATTTTCACATCTAGTTTAGCTGCCATCAAATCTAATTCTGCTTGTTTAATATCTGGTCTATTCGCTAATAATTGTGAAGGAATACCAGCATTGACAGTTGGAGGCACTAAACTTAAAAAGGTATTTTTGTCTCTATTTATTATTTGTGGATAACGTCCTAATAAAAAGTTAATCTTATTTTCTGATTCTTTAATGTTTTGAAGAATATCAAACTCCATACTTTGTGAGGACAATACTTCTGCTTGAAATTTCTGAACAGCTAATTCTGTTACTCTCCCGGCTTCTTTTTGAATTTTTACAATATCTAGTGCGTTTTGTTGCAATTTAATATTTTGTCTTACAATATCTAATTGATTATCTAGCGACAGTAATTCATAGTACGAATCTGCAATTTCTGAAACAAGATTAGTTATTACAAAATTCTTTCCTTCAATCGTTGATAAATATCTCGTGACTGCTGCCTTTTTTGAATTTCGTAGTTTTTTCCAAATATCTACTTCCCAATTTGCATAAAGTGATGCACTTAAATCTGTTAATGCATCGGGAACTGGCACTCCAGTGGTAATATCTGTTGAAGCGTCTCCAGCACCTTGACTAGTATACCTTCCTACTTTTTCAACACTAGCTCCAGCTCGGACACCAACACTAGGTAATAAAGCTCCTTTTTTAGCACGAATATCATTTTTAGCAATTTCAATATCTTGTAATGTAACTAATAAGTCTTGATTGTTTTTTAGTGCGATATCAATTAAATCGGTTAAGTTTTTATCGGTAAAAAAAGTCTTCCAAGGAGTCGTGGCAACATTAGTTGTGTCCTTATTTTTTTCATAAGATTCAGGAATAGTTGCACTTGACTTTGTTGGAGTTATGGCAGGTGTTTTACAACTTAAAACTGCTAAAAACAAACCTAAAGGGAAAATGTATTTTAATGTCGTTCTTTTATTCATTATGATTATCAATTTCTTCTGTTAAAGGGTTTTCATTTTGATTTTTAACATAGGTATGTCTTTCAGCTATACTCCCAAAAATATAATACAAACCAGGAATAATAATAATTCCAAAAATAGTTCCAAAAAGCATCCCTCCAGCTGCGGCTGTTCCAATAGTTCTATTACCAACTTTACCAGGTCCTGTTGCTATGACTAATGGAATTAATCCGGCAATAAAAGCAAATGATGTCATCAAAATTGGTCTAAAACGAACTTTTGCTCCCTCCATAGCTGCTTCCAAAACAGTTGCGCCAGCTCTATGTTTTTGAATTGCAAATTCTACGATTAAAACTGCGTTTTTACCCAACAATCCAATTAACATTACCATGGCAATTTGAGCATAAATGTTATTCTCTAATCCTAATAGTTTTAATAAAAAGAACGCTCCAAAAATTCCAGCAGGAAGCGAAAGTATTACCGAAAAAGGCAATAAAAAACTTTCATATTGAGCGGATAAAATCAAATAGACAAAACCTAAACAAATAAGGAAAATGTAGATTGCCGAATTTCCTTGTGCTACCTCATCTTTAGAGATTCCGGCCCAATCAATTCCAAATCCTCTAGGCAATGTTTTAAGCGCCACTTCATCAATTGCTTTAATTGCAGTACCACTACTATATCCTGGAGCAGCAGAACCACTTATTTGAGAGGCATTAAACATATTATATCGATCAATTTCAGCTAAACCATATACTTTTTCCATTTTCATGAAATCTGAAAACGGAACCATTTCATCTCGACTATTCTTCACATAAAGTTTAAGAATGTCTTCTGGTAACGCTCGATATTGCGGAGATGCCTGAACAATTACTTTATATTGTCGATCGTATTTGATAAAACTAATATCATAATCACTTCCGATTAATGTGGAGAGTGTACCCATGGCATTATCAATGGAAACTCCTTTTTGTTGAGCAATATCATTATCAATCTTCAACATATATTGTGGAAAACTGGAGCTATAAAAGCTAAAAACAGAAGAGAGTTCAGGTCGTTTATTTAATTCTTTTACAAAATCATTACTAACGGTTTCCATTTTTTTATAATCTCCTGAGCCCGCTTTGTCTAAAAGTCGTAATTCGAAACCTCCTGCAGCTCCATAACCAGGTACAGCTGGTGGTTGGAAAAATTCAATATTAGCACCAGCAATATTTTTAGATTTTTCTTCTAATTCAGTAATAATTTCCTGAACCGAATGTTTTCGATTTTCCCAACTTTTAAGATTGATAAGACAAGTTCCCGAATTGGACCCTGTTCCTTCGGTTAACACTTCATATCCTGCTAAAGCTGAAACCGATTGAACACCATCTACACCTTCAGCAATTTTTTGCAACTTTTCTGCAACTTGATTTGTTCGCTCCAATGAAGACCCTGGTGGAGTTTGAATAATAGCATAAAACATACCTTGATCTTCATTAGGAATAAACCCTGAAGGCACCGTACTACTGATGAACCAGATTCCTACACAAAAAGCAATTAATACTCCGAAAGTTAAGGTTCTTCTTGTTATGATATAATTTAGAATAGTAATGTATTTCCCTGTTAACTTATGAAACCAATTATTAAACTTATCTAGAAACTTATCAATAGGTGATTTCTTTTTTTCAATCCCATGATTATTTTTTAAAATCATCGCACAAAGTGCAGGAGTTAAAGTTAATGCGACAATACCCGAAAGAATAATTGCGGTCGCCATTGTAATAGAGAATTGTCTATAGAAAATTCCCACTGGTCCTGGCATAAAAGCAACAGGTATAAATACTGCCGCCATTAAAAAGGTAATGGCAATAATAGCCCCTGCAATCTCATGCATAGCCTTTTGAGTTGCTTTTAACGGAGAAAGATGATCTTCCTCCATTTTAGCATGAACTGCTTCAATGACGACAATGGCATCATCCACTACAACACCGATTGCTAGTACTAATGCAAATAATGTGATTAAGTTTATTGTAATACCAAAAAATTGCATAAACAAAAATGTTCCAATAAGAGATACTGGTACTGCTAGAGCAGGTATTAAAGTAGAACGCCAATCCCCAAGAAATAAATATACTACCAACCCAACGAGAATAAAAGCTTCCAAAAGTGTATGAAGTACTTTTTCAATTGATGAATCTAGAAATTTAGATACATCATAACTTATTTCATAATCTACTCCTTTAGGAAAAGAGGTTGCTTTGATTTCGGCTAATTTTGCTTTTACATCTTTAATAACTTGACTCGCATTACTACCATAAGATTGCTTTAATACAATGGCGGCAGATGGTCTACCATTTAAACTGGAATAAATATCATACATTGAACTACCAAATTCAACGTCGGCCACATCCTTAAGTCGAAGTAATTCGCCATTTGGGTTTGATTTCAAAACTACATTTTCGTATTGCTGTTTTGTATTAAATCGCCCAGAATATTTTAAAACATATTCAAATGTTTCTGACCGTTTTCCAGAGCTTTCTCCTGTTTTCCCGGGTGAAGCTTCAATACTCTGTTCATCTAAAGCTTTCATTACCTCATCAGCAGAAATTTTGTATGCCAACATCCTGTCTGGTTTTAACCAGATTCTCATGGCATAATCACGATTTCCAAGAATATCGGCAAATCCTACTCCATCAACTCTTTTGAGTTCGGATAATAAATTAATATCGGCAAAATTGTAAAGAAATTTTTGGTCTGTTTTGGGGTCTTTACTGTATAGGTTTATATACATAAGCATGTTAGACTCCTCTCGTGTAATTTTAACACCTTCACGAACTACCAAAGGAGGTAACTTATTGACTACCGAAGCTACACGGTTTTGAACATTTATCGAAGCCTGATTGGGATCGGTTCCAAGATTAAAAACTACTTGAATATTAGCTTCACCATCATTACCTGCTGAAGATGCCATATATTTCATCCCTGGAACTCCATTAATGGCTCTTTCTAGTGGAATCAAAACGGCTTTTGTCATTAACTCACCATTGGCTCCAGGATAATCTGCAATTACATTTACCTTTGGTGGCGATATAGACGGAAATTGAGTTACTGGTAATTGTGTCATAGACAAAATACCTAGTAACGCAATGATTAACGATATCACAATCGATAAAACCGGTCTTTGTATAAATTTATTAAACATTGATTGTAAGATTTAAGGATTTTGATTATTCCGCTTTTAGTTTTAAATGTGAAAGTACTTCTTTTGGGTTTTGGTAATCAAATTTAATTTTATCATTATCCTTAACTTTTTGAACTCCCTCTAACACTATTTTATCAGTGTCTGAAATTCCACTTTTTATTAAATATAAATCGGGTAATTCTCCAATAATTGTAATTTCAACAGACTTTACCACATTTTCCTTATTGACCACAAAAACATATTTTCTATCTTGAATTTCATAAGTAGCTTTCTGAGGTATTATCAATGCATTTCTAACGGGAAAAGTCATTAATACCTTTCCTGTTTCTCCATTTCTTAATAATTTTTCTGAATTTGGAAAACCTGCTCGAAACGAAATATTACCAGTTTCATTATCAAACTCACTTTCAATAACTTCTACTTTACCTTTGTATTTTAAATTTTGTCCGTTTGCTAAAAGTAAACTTACGGTATTGCTTCCTCTCCCTTTTACATTATTTTCATATTCTAAATATTCAGGTTCCGATACATTGAAATATGCAAAAACTTTACTGTTATCTGAAAGAGTAGTTAATAGATCACCCTCATCAATAAGACTTCCTATCTTTTTTGGAAGTTTATCAATAGTACCGGCAAATGGTGCCCTTATTTCAGTAAATGATAAATGTATTTTTGCCAAGGCTACTTCCGCTTTAGCTTGATCTAATTTGGCTTGAGCCATTGCTTGTTCGCTTTTTGAAACCACATTCTTATCGGCAAGCATTTTAGCATTTTGAAACTCAATTTGTGCCGATTGTGCTTCCGATTGTGCTTTTAGTAATTCTGCTTCATAAATTTTCGGCATAATCCTAAATAATAACTGTCCTGCTTTTACAAATTGTCCTTCATCAACGTAAACATCTTGTAAAAATCCTTTTTCTTGCGCGCGAATTTCGATATTTCTCACAGAGCGTATCTGCGAAACGTACTCTTTCGTAAAAGAGGTGTCAATTCGAACTGGGCTTGTAACCGTGAATTTTCCAGCTTCTTCTTCTTTTTCTTTTTTCTTAGAGGTGCAACTAGTTAGATATAGTAGCGCAATAAGACTCGAAAATAAAATTTTTTTATTCATACTTATAATATAAATTAAATACCTATCAATTAATAAACATTTATTAAAAAAGAGATTTTATGAAATTAGCTAACCAAAGCTGTTATGCTACTTAACTAGCATGCAATAACAAAACCATTAGACCTAAATTTAAACTTTTACCCTTTTTCATGAATGAAATTAAGTAAAATTTCAGGAAACTAATTTGCAAAAAGGATAGTCTCTTAAATTTGTCGCCAAAAGTAATGTTTTTTTAAAAACGAACTCAAAAAGACTATAATACATATCCGTATTTAACAAACTTTTATATTTTAAACTGACAATCAAAACCAATCAGTTAACTGTATTCTATTAATCGAGTTTAGGTTATCAACAAAAACTCTCAACTCATAACTCATAACTCACAACTATTTATTACTTTCGCAAACTGATTTAAGAATACGACAAAATGAGCACAAAATTTACTGAATACAAAGGACTTGACTTGCCAACAGTGGCATCGGAAACCCTTAAATTTTGGAAGGAAAATAACATCTTTGAACAATCGGTAACTTCGCGCGAAGGAAACCAACCTTACGTGTTTTTTGAAGGACCACCTTCGGCAAACGGATTACCTGGAATTCACCACGTAATGGCGCGTGCGATTAAAGATATTTTTTGTCGTTATAAGACCCAAAAAGGCTATCAAGTAAAGCGAAAAGCAGGTTGGGATACACACGGTTTGCCTGTAGAATTAGGAACCGAAAAAGAACTCGGAATCACCAAAGAAGACATCGGAAAAACCATTTCCATAGAAGAATACAATGAAGCCTGTAAACGAACTGTAATGCGTTATACCGACGTGTGGAACGACCTTACCGAAAAAATGGGCTATTGGGTAGATATGGAAGATCCGTATGTGACCTATAAATCCAAATACATGGAAAGCGTTTGGTGGTTACTCAAACAAATTTATGATAAAGGTTTGTTGTATAAAGGGTACACCATTCAACCGTATTCGCCTAAAGCCGGAACAGGTTTATCTTCGCATGAAGTCAACCAACCCGGAAGTTACCGCGATGTAACCGATACCACAGTGGTTGCGCAATTCAAAACAAAACCAGAAACGTTACCAAGCTTTTTGCAAGGTTTTGGAGAAATTCATATTTTAGCTTGGACGACCACACCTTGGACGTTGCCTAGTAATACTGCTTTGACCGTTGGTCCGAAGATTAGATATTCTTTAATAAGAACTTATAATCAGTATACTTTTGAAAAAGTAAATTTAATACTCGCCGAGAATTTAATCGGAAAACAATTTTCTGGAAAGTATGTGACTATTGAAAATGGAAATGAACCAATAATTAGAGAAGATGGAAAAATAGAATATTCTATTATTTCTTCTGGATTTTTAGGCTCGGAATTAGTCGGAATTCGATACGAACAATTAATGCCGTTAGTACTGCCTTATCAAAATCCGCAAGATGCATTTCGAATAATTTCGGGTGATTTTGTGACTACTGAAGACGGAACTGGAATTGTACACACCGCGCCAACGTTTGGTGCCGATGATGCTAAAGTAGCTAAAGAAGCATCGCCCGAAGTGCCGCCAATGTTGGTTTTAGACGAAAATGGAAATCCAGTGCCTTTGGTTGATTTACAAGGTAAATTCATTCAGGGTTTGGGCGATTTATCTGGAAAATATGTGAAAAATGAATATTACGACGCCGGAACGGCTCCAGAACGTTCTGCCGATATAGAAATTGCTATCCAATTAAAAGAAGAAAATAAAGCGTTTAAAGTTGAAAAATACGTGCACAGTTACCCACACAGCTGGAGAACTGATGAGCCTCTTTTATATTATCCATTAGATTCTTGGTTCATCAAAGTAACCGAAATCAAAGACCGAATGTTCGACTTAAACGATACCATCAACTGGAAGCCCAAAGCAACCGGTGAAGGCCGTTTCGGAAACTGGTTGAAAAATGCCAACGATTGGAATTTATCGCGTTCCCGCTATTGGGGAATCCCATTGCCTATTTGGAGAACCGAAGACAAAACGGAAGAAATGTTAATTGGTTCGGTAGAAGAATTGTATGCTGAAATTGAAAAATCAATCGCAGCTGGTTTCCAAAACGAAAATCCATTTAAAGGGTTTGAAGTGGGCAACATGAGCGAAGAAAACTACAATTTGGTAGATCTTCATAAAAATGTTGTAGACGCCATCACGTTAGTTTCGCCATCGGGGAAACCCATGAAACGCGAAAGTGATTTGATTGATGTTTGGTTCGATTCGGGTGCGATGCCTTATGCACAATGGCATTATCCTTTTGAAAATAAAGAATTGATTGACGAAAATAAAGCCTTTCCGGCCGATTTTATTGCCGAAGGTGTCGATCAAACACGGGGTTGGTTTTATACGTTACACGCTATCGGAACGTTGGTTTTTGATACAATTGCCTATAAAAATGTAGTTTCAAATGGTTTAGTTTTGGATAAAAACGGACAAAAAATGTCGAAACGTTTAGGAAATGCCGTTGATCCATTTACCACATTGTCAGAATACGGTCCGGATGCCACACGTTGGTACATGATTGCCAATGCCAATCCGTGGGACAACTTAAAATTTGATATCGAAGGCGTGGCTGAGGTGCGTAGAAAATTCTTCGGAACTTTATATAATACCTATTCATTCTTCTCGTTATATGCTAATATTGATGGATTTACGTATGCTGAAGCCGAAATTCCATTAAATGAGAGACCTGAAATTGACCGTTGGATTTTATCCGAATTACATACCTTGATAAAAACGGTTGATGAAGCTTACGCTGATTACGAACCGACCAAAGCGGCTCGAGCCATTTCCGATTTTGTTCAGGAAAATTTGAGCAATTGGTACGTTCGTTTGTGCAGACGACGATTTTGGAAAGGCGAATACGGTACGGATAAAATTGCAGCTTATCAAACCTTATATACATGTTTGATAAATGTGGCTAAACTTTCGGCTCCGATAGCGCCATTTTTTATGGATCAATTGTATCGCGATTTAGTTAACGCCACTGGAAGTGAGGATTTTGCTAGTATTCACTTGGCAAATTTCCCGGTTTCGGTTGAAAACTTTGTTGATAAATCGTTGGAGAGTAAAATGATGAAAGCGCAAACGGTTTCTTCACTCGTTTTATCCCTTCGAAAAAAGGAAATGATTAAAGTACGTCAACCGTTGCAAAAGGTTATGATTCCTGTACTTGACGAAACTCAGCGCACTGAAATCGAAGCGGTTTCTGACCTAATAAAAGCCGAAGTAAACGTGAAAGAAATCGAACTTTTAGACGATGCATCGGGTGTTTTAGTGAAGCAAATTAAGCCCAATTTCAAAGCATTAGGACCTCGTTTTGGTAAAGATATGGGTTTGATTTCCAAAGAAATACAAGATTTCACACAAGAGCAAATCAATGAAATTGACAGTAAAGGAGAGTTATCGCTTGTTATTTCAGGAAAAAGTATAATTTTAACATCCCAAGATGTAGAAATATCTTCCCAAGATATTCCGGGTTGGTTGGTGGCTAATGCAAACGGAATTACAGTGGCGTTAGACATTACCATTTCACCAGAATTTAAACAAGAAGGTATCGCTAGAGAATTGGTGAATCGAATTCAAAATATTAGAAAAGATTCTGGATTTGAAGTTACAGACAAAATTAAAGTTCAAATTCAGCGTAGTGGGGAACTTGAACAAGCCATAAAAAATAACGAACGCTATATCAAAGACGAAACGTTAACAGAAGAATTAAATTTCACTGATACTATAGAAAGTGGTATAGAAATTGAGTTTGATGAGATAAAAACAAGAATATTAATTTCAAAATAATACGAAGATGATTCAAGAAATGATGAGATACTCTGATGCTGATTTAGCAGAGTTTAAAGAAATTATCTTAAATAAAATTGAGAAAGCACAATCCGATTTAGAACTTATAAAAAGTGCTTACATGAATGATTTAAATAATGGCACCGATGACACATCGCCAACATTTAAAGCATTTGAAGAAGGAAGTGAAACCATGAGTAAAGAAGCGAACTCGCAATTAGCGATTCGTCAAGAAAAATTTATTCGCGATTTGAAAAATGCGCTTTTCCGTGTGGAAAACAAAACGTATGGTGTTTGTAAAGTAACTGGGAAATTAATCGGGAAAGAACGATTAAAAATTGTTCCTCATGCCACTATGAGCATTGAGGCAAAAAATTTACAACGTTAATAAATAAGAAAAGGAATTTTAAAATTCCAAATTCCAAATAATCATTAAATTTTTGGGATTTGGAATTTCTTTTTTTAGAATTTAATTACTTTTGCACCACAAAATTTAAAACCATGAAACTTAAGAATTCGCTATTTATTATCTTTTTGATATTAATAATAGATCAATATTCCAAAATATTTGTGAAAACGAATTTTATTCTAGGAGAACAAGTGAAAGTTTTTGGATGGTTTAAATTCTTCTTCATAGAAAATGAAGGAATGGCTTGGGGAACTGTAATTCCTGGAGAATATGGAAAAGTAATGCTCACCCTTTTTAGAATTGTAGCTGTTGTTGCCATTGGTTATTGGTTGTATGATGCCTCAAAAAAAGAAAAGTCAACCTATTTAATTATAGCGATTTGTTTAATTTTTGCCGGAGCGTTGGGAAACATTATCGATTCTGTTCTATATGGTGTAATGTTTGATGATAGTCATAATCATTTAGCCACCTTTTTTCCTGAAAAGCATTACGGAACTTGGTTTCATGGAAGAGTGGTAGATATGTTTTATTTTCCTTTTATAGAAGATTATATGATGCCTTCATGGGTGCCATTTGTAGGTGGAAAACAAATTACATTCTTCAATGCCATTTTTAATGTAGCAGATTTTTCAATATCTACAGGCGTTGGAATTTTGATTTTTTTCAATAAAAAAGCATTTACTCAAGATAAAAACAACAAAACCGTAACCTATTCTTCTGTAGTAAATCAAGAAGAAGAAGAAGTTTAAATTATATAAATTTTTTCTGGCGTTACCACATAATTCAATGGAATATCATTTTGGTTACTATCTTCAATAATCAACGTTGCCTCGAAGAAAGACAATCCAATTTTTATAGTTTCAGGTTTACAACGGGATAAGAATTTGTCGTAAAATCCTTTGCCATAACCCACACGATTCCCTTTAAAATCAAATGCTAATAACGGCACAAAAACAACATCAATTTTATCGACTGGAACATGTAGACCATTAATTGGCTCCGGAATATCATACTCGCTTTTTTTGAATTTGGTGTTGTCTGTCAACAAATAATGTGTCATTTCTAAAGAAATAAAATCACTTTTAGAAACCACAATTTCTTTATCTTTTCCGGCTAAAATTTGAAGAATAAATTCAGTGTCAATTTCTTTTTGCTCTTCTATAGTAAGGAATAAATGATAATAGGTTTTGTCCCAAATGTTTAGTTTAAGTAAATTATTAGCAATCAACATCGACTTTCCTTCGATTTCTAATGAAGTAAGTTCCTGTCTTAATTCTTTATACTTTTTTCTTAATTCCATTTTAAACATAAGGTAAATATAGATAAATTTCAATTTGCTTTATGAAGAATTTAAAGTTAAATTTGTTTAAAGTTAAATCGTTTAAATAGAAAGTAAATAATTTTTCAATTTCAATACCAATTGCAAAATTTAAACAGACAACTTAAAACAGACAACCGATAACAATAATAATGAACAACCCATCTTTAGAACTTCAAATACAAACATTACCCGATAATCCTGGGGTATATCAGTATTATGACAAAGATGGAAAAATACTATATGTAGGAAAAGCCAAAAACCTCAAAAAACGTGTTTCGTCTTATTTTAATAAAGTTCACGATACTGCCAAAACCAATGTGCTGGTTAAAAAAATTGTAACTATAAAACACATTGTGGTTTCAAGCGAACAAGACGCGCTCTTGTTGGAAAATAATTTGATAAAAAAACTGCAACCACGCTACAATGTGTTGTTGCGTGATGACAAAACCTATCCGTGGATTTGCATCAAAAAGGAACCCTTTTCGAGAATATTTCCAACTAGACGAATGATTAAAGACGGCTCCGAATATTTTGGTCCTTACACTAATTTCAAAACCGTAAATACCATTTTAGAGTTAATAAAGGAATTGTATCCGTTGCGAACCTGTAATTATGATTTGACCGAAGCCAACATTAATTCGGGTAAATATAAAGTGTGTTTAGAATTTCATATTGGTAATTGCAAAGGCGGTTGCGAAGGATATGAATTGCTAGAAAATTATCAAAAACAGGTTGATGCTATTCGAGAAATTTTAAAAGGAAATTTCAAAGAAAGCTTGAAAGAATTCAAAATAAAAATGCTTCATTTAGCAGAAGAAATGCAATTTGAAGAAGCTCAGAAAATCAAAGAAAAAATAGAAGTTCTCGAAAATTATCAATCACGTTCGACAGTTTTAAACCCAAAAATATCGAATATTGATGTGTTTTCTATCATTTCGGACGAAGCCGTTGCTTATGTAAATTTTCTTCAAATAGCACACGGAGCCATAATTCGTTCTTTCACTTTAGAACTCAAAAAGAAATTAGACGAAACCGATGAAGAACTTTTAGAATTGGCCGTTGTAGAACTTCGAGAGCGATTTCAATTGTTGTCAAGAGAGATTATTTTGCCATTTCCATTAGATTTTGGCGATAAAATAAAAGTGACTGTACCACAACTTGGCGATAAAAAACAAATTTTAGAATTATCCGAACGAAATGCTAAATATTATCGACTAGATCAGTTGAAACAAATTCAAATCGTCGACCCTGAGCGTCATACGAATCGCATTATGGCGCAAATGCAAAAAGATTTACGCCTTTCGGTGGAACCACGCCATATTGAATGTTTCGATAATTCTAATATTCAAGGAACCAATCCTGTTGCGGCTTGCGTAGTTTTTAAAGATGGGAAACCAAGCAAAAAAGATTACCGCCACTTCAACATTAAAACTGTTGAAGGACCCAATGATTTTGCTTCTATGGAAGAAGTCGTTTACAGAAGATACAAGCGGTTGTTAGACGAAAATCAACCTTTACCACAGTTAATAATTATTGATGGCGGAAAAGGACAATTATCATCAGCACTAAAGAGTATTGATGATTTAGGTTTACGAGGGAAAATAGCCATCATCGGTATTGCAAAAAGACTAGAAGAATTGTTTTATCCGGGGGATTCGGCACCATTATATTTGGACAAAAAATCGGAAACGCTAAAAGTAATTCAGTTTCTAAGAAACGAGGCACACCGATTTGGAATTACGTTTCATCGTGATAAACGCAGTAAATCAGCGCTAAATTCTTCTATTGAAACTATCCCTGGCATTGGAGAAAAAACCATGTTGACACTAATAAAACATTTCAAAAGTGTTAAAAGATTAAAATTAGCCACTGAAAAAGAAATTTCGGAGGTAATCGGTGTATCAAAAGCCAAAAAAATTTCCGACTTTTACAAAAAAGAATAGTCATGTTTTTGAAATTAAAAGTCAGAAATCAGAAATTAGAAATCAACAGCATATTCGCTTACAGGTTTTTCTGTCTTGGATTTTTGATTTTTTCAATGGCTTCATTTTCTCAAGAAAACACAAATAAACCCAAAATTGGACTTGTGCTTTCTGGTGGAGGCGCTAAAGGTTTCGCCCACATTGGAGTGCTAAAAGTTTTAGAAAAAGAAGGAGTCAAAATTGATTATATCGGAGGAACGAGTATGGGAGCAGTTGTTGGCGGACTTTATGCCTCAGGATATAGCGCTTCTCAAATCGATTCTATATTCAAAAACACCAATTTTGATGAACTCTTAAAAGATTATATTCCTCGTGATTCTAAAAGTTTTTATGAAAAACACAACGACGAATTATATCCTATTTCTTTGCTTTTTAATAAATTCAATATAGGGGTTCCCATTGCGCTTTCAAAAGGAATGTATAACTATAACTTATTGACAAAACTTACTGATCCCGTAAAATACATCAGAGATTTCAACAAACTGCCAATTCCGTTTGTATGTATTTCAACCGATTTGGAAACTGGAAAAGAAGTTGTTTTTCATGACGGGTATTTACCGCAAGCAATGTTAGCGAGTTCGGCATTTCCTACTCTTTTTTCTCCAGTTGAAATTAATGGAAAATTATTAGTTGATGGTGGTGTTTCTAATAATTACCCTGTGGATGAAGTAAGAAAAATGGGAGCAGATATCATTATTGGTGTTGATGTTCAAGATGATTTGAAAGACCGAACTATGCTTAAAGAAGCAACCAAAATAATGGTACAAATTACCAACTTGCAGATGATTAATAAAATGAAGGAGAATGTAAAGAAAACTACAATTTATATTAAACCAGATATTACTAACTTTTCTGTAATTTCATTTGATGAGGGTCAAAAAATAATAAAAACAGGTGAAGATGCTGCTAATTTAGTAATCGATAAAATTAGAACTATTGCCAATCCAAAGAAGTATGTCCAACAAAACATGAAACTTACAGCAGAAAACAATATCATTACCCTTAAAATGGTAAGCATTAATGATGTCAAAGATTACACTAGAGCATATATAATGGGGAAATTAGGGCTAAAAGAAAATACTAAAGTTACCTATCAAGACATTAAAAAAGGAATCAATAAACTAAATGCTACTCAAAATTTTAGTGCTATCAGTTATTCTTTAGACAAACTAGAAGACGGAGATCGATTGAATTTAATTGTCAGAGAAAGTGAAGATAAAACTTTTTTAAAATTTGGATTGCATTATGATGGGTTATATAAAAGTGCGATTTTAGTGAATTTAACTCAAAAAAAATCGCTATTTAAAAACGACGTAATTTCGGCAGATATTGCTCTTGGCGATAACTTTAGATATAACCTAGATTACTACATTGATAATGGGTTTTATTTTAGTTTTGGTTTAAAATCAAGATTAAATCAATTTAATCGCAATGTGGCAACTGACTTCAATAATGGGGTAACGTTCTCTCAATTAGGTATAAATACTTTAAATATTGATTATCTTGATTTTAATAACCAAGCCTATTTGCAAACTATTTTTGCTCAAAAATTCCTAATTGGAGCAGGGATTGAATGGAAACATATGAAAATAAATTCGAGTACTTTGTCCAATCAATCGTCAATTTTTGAAAATAGTGATTATGGCAGTATCTTTGGGTACCTTAAATATGATTCTTTTGATAATAAATTTTTCCCAAAAAAGGGCTGGTTTTTTAATGGCGATATTCAATCCTATTTATATTCTACAAACTACACCAATCAGTTTAACAGGTTTTCAATTGCCAAAGGGGAATTTGGAATTACAAGGACTTTTTTTAAAAAAATTAATTTAAAATTTACTTCAGAGGCAGGATTTTCAATTGGTTCTGGAAGCGTTCCTTTTTTAGATTTTGTTCTCGGCGGATATGGATATAATACCATCAATAATTTCAAACATTTTTATGGATATGATTTTGTTTCACTTGCTGCGGATAGTTATATAAAATCAACAGGGACATTAGATTATGAGTTTTATAAAAAAAATCATGTGAACTTTTCGGCCAATTATGCCAATCTAGAAGATAATTTATTTGGCAATGGCAATTGGCTTTCTACTCCAAGATATACCGGGTATGCCCTTGGTTATGGACTAGAAACGGTTTTAGGTCCTATAGAGGTAAAATATTCTTGGTCGCCAGAATTATCAAAAGGATTTACTTGGTTTAGCGTTGGATTTTGGTTTTAAAAACCCATAAAAATCATATTTTTATAAAATTATTAAACAAAAAAAGTATATTTGAACACAATAAACTAAAAAAGATAAATTATGTCTATTTGGAGAGTAAAACCTGTATCTGCTTTTGAAGCAGACATGAAAAAAAGTGAATTAAAAAGAGTTTTAGGAAAATGGAGTCTTACTGCAATTGGTATTGGAGCTATTATTGGAGGAGGTATATTTGTGCTTACAGGAACTGGAGCCTATTACCATGCGGGACCAGCATTAGCAGTATCTTTCATAATTGCTGGTATTGCTTGTGTTTTTGCAGCGCTATGCTATTCGGAGTTTGCTTCTATATTACCTGTTGAAGGTTCTGCTTATGCATACGCTTACGGAACCATTGGCGAACTTTTTGCTTGGATTATTGGTTGGGGATTAATTTTAGAATATGCTATGGGGTCTATGACCGTTGCTGTTTCATGGTCAGGATATTTTAATAAACTCTTAAAAATGTTTGGATTACACCTGCCTGATTGGTTAACAAGCGATCCTACAAGTTATACAGGACAAGGTTTTTCTATGAATTTACCTGCTTTTTGTATCGTTATTTTTGTGATTTCAATACTTATTAGAGGAACTCAAGGTGCTGCTAAAGCAAACAATTTGATTGTGATGCTCAAAGTTTCTGCTGTTTTATTTGTAATTGTCGCAGGAGCTTTTTTTATCAACACTGCCAATTGGCATCCTTTTATTCCAGATGCAACGACAATAGTTGATAATGCTGGAAAATCTCATGAAGCTTATGGTTTTAAAGGAGTAATATCAGGTGCGGCTGCAATTTTCTTTGCTTATGTTGGGTTTGATGCTGTTTCAACACAAGCAGGAGAAGCAATTAATCCTAAAAAAGATGTGCCATTTGCTATTATTACTTCTTTATTGGTTTGTACCTTTTTATATATTTTAGTGTCATTAGTTTTAACAGGAATGATGAACTTTAGTGATTTTAACCCAATGGGTAAATATCCAGAGGCGATAAAAGCACCTGTTGCTTATGCCTTTGATATTGCTGGTCAGGCATGGGCGGGATATGTAGTAACAATTGCAGCAACTATTGGATTAATTTCAGTTTTAATGGTAATGATTATGGGACAATCTAGAATATTTTTAGGAATGTCTAAAGACGGATTAATACCTCCGGTTTTCTCTAAAATTCATGGTGTTTCTGGAACTCCTAAAACCAATTTATTAATTCTTGGTGGCGTAATAGCTGTAGTTGCGGCATTCACACCAATTAATAAGTTAGCCGATATGACTAGCTTCGGGACTTTATTTGCGTTTACAATGGTATGTATTGCTGTTTGGATTTTGCGAAGAAAACAACCTGAATTAAATAGACCATTCAAGGTTCCTTTTTTACCAGTTATAGCAATCTGTGGAATTTTAATAAACACCTATTTAATGATAAACTTGAGTATTGACGCGCAAATGTTATCATTGGGCTGGTTAGTAATTGGAATTTTTATTTATTTTATTTATGGTAAAAGAAAAGCAAAATTGAATAATCCATCATAATATTTACACAAATATTTAA
>CAISUR010000196.1 GCA_903888655.1 uncultured Bacteroidota bacterium
AGCAATTTTAATTTCTTCTTTATAATAACTTCCAAAAGATGATTCAATAAACTGTTCAAATATAACTTCATCATCTTTTTTTAATGCTCCATTATTTAACTGAAATTTGCAAGTGAATGGCATCTATGTTTGTATTTGAGGTTTTTTTAAGCTTGCTGTTAACGTTTTGCTGCTTGGCGATGTTGCGGACTTTCAGAACCAAACCATTACAAATATATACAAATTTTTAATTTAACACCAAAGCTTCGAGATAAAACCCAAACCCCGCAATATTGCCAAACAGCTGTTAGCGGTTCGGTTTTATACTTGCTTTACCGACACAAAAATGAACATTCCGAGAAACGTGATTCGTTTCCAAACAAGTTACTGTTAAGTTTCTCCAAAGCCAAAAGTTTACAAACGCAAAAACGAACATTCCTCAGAAACTTAATAACCAAAAAGTAATTTTCTAAACTATATTTTTTCTATTCATAAAATAATATATACCAACAAAAAAACTAAAAGCTAAAAAACCAATTGTCCATAATATTTTTTCAGTACTTTTTATTTTAGTTGAGGTGTTCACTTCATAAATTCCAATAATAATGTAGATTAATGTCGAAATTATACCAATAATTAGAAAAATTGATGAGTTTTCTGTGTGATTAATTTTTAGTAACGCTCCAATTATTGAGAAAAAAAATGCAATTGCAAATGCTTTTTTAAATAAATTCTTTTTTCTAGTTTCCATAATATTATTTTTGTTGTTTATACTTTTTTTCTCGTTCAGGAAAACTGACCGCTAACGTTTCGCGGCTTCAAGAAGTGGCGATGAACCAAGACCAAGCCTTCACAAATATAAACAAAACTTTAAATTAAAAACCTTTCCGATTTCAAATAAATCCCGTGCCTCGCCATTTCTTGAAACCGCTGTTACCAGCAGTGTTTATTTTTTCTTTTCTAATTCAGTTTTACATATTGCAATCAGTTTTTTGAATTCTTCCATAGAATTTTCTGCGTCATTTCCACATTCATATTTCTTAAAGGTTTTACAATAATCCAAATATTTGATAGCTTGATGGAAATTATTTTCCGAAATTTCAATTTTCGCAAGCTTGAATGCGGCCTTACTTCTGTCATAATCTGTGCCTTTGTACAAATTATTAGGTTCCGTTATTTCCATTCTGATTATACTTTCTAAAGTTCCTTTGGCATTTTCATAACGATAAAAATAAGTTTCTAAACTTGCTTTTTGCATTAGTGCTTTTGTTACATAAATCGATTGTGGATAATTTTCCGCAAACTTGGAATATTTTTCCAATGCGATTTCTAGTATTTCATCATCTTTTTTAGTTTTAAATGCAATTCGTAAGCTATCAATATTAAAAATTCTTGGTGCTTCATCGTCACATATTAAACAATAGCTTTGAACTGATACAATTTTTAGAGATTTATATGTTTCTTCTTCAGTTTGGCTGAAAACGAAATTAGAAAATAAAATTAAAATGTAAAAAATAAATGTTCTCATAAAGTACGGATTTCACATTGCTGGTAACGTTCCGGCGCTTGGCGAGGTTGTGAACTTCGGAACCGATTTTTTTCTGTTAAAGATAAAATTTCTTGCGAGAAATAAACGTGTATTTACTATAAAATTCGCAATCTTGCCAAACGCCTGTTAGTGGCTGTTTTTATTTTTCTTTGTATAATTTAATAAGTTTATCTTCTCCATTTTTAATAATTATTGTGTCTGTTTGATATTCCTTTTTTGAAACAATTATTGTCATATCTGGACAACTAAATAAACCTCCTGTGATATGTCGAATTTCAAAATATCCATTTTCATCAGACTTTTGAATAAAATCTTTTCCAACTTCTTTGATTTCTACTTTATTTATTGGTTTTTTAGTTTCTTCGTCTACAATTATTCCGCTTCCATTTTGTAAACAATCACAAGAAATAAATAGATTTATAAAAACTATTAGAATTATTAAATATGTTCTTTTTACGTTTTTCATTTAATTAATTTTTCCACAATTATTATTAAAATCATTATTCCGAAAATAATTCCGCCAACTTTCATATACAATTTCATTGCTTTTTTTTCATCTCGGTAATCAGATGTCAGAATTGTTTCAGTATTTGCGATAATCTCATTTTCGGTCAAAATTTTGTCTATTTTAATTCTGTCATCATTTTTTATGAAGTATCTAATTCCACTTTCAAATATTGGTTGATTTTCAATATCGCAATAATATTCAATACTTTGCTTTTCGAGTTCGCTTTCAAAGATTATTTTGTCTTTCGGCAAAACATATATTTTCACGTTATTCTCGAACAATATTTTTGGAGTGTTTACTTTCATTTTTGCGTCATTTCAGGCAAAATAGCCACTAATGGGCGCGCGCTTGACGAAGTCGCTTGATTTCTTCAAGCGTCGAGTTATGCGAAGGGCGCGCCCATTATGCGGAAGGCGTTCGCGCCTTTCGCATAACTAATTTATATACGCATAAAATTACCACTTTTTGTTCTAAATCGGCATGTTATACGCATGTTTTTGTCTTTTTTGTTGCGTATAATATTTTAGTTGTATATCACAAACTTAATTAAAAAACTTATATATCAAAA
>CAISUR010000197.1 GCA_903888655.1 uncultured Bacteroidota bacterium
AGTTGACCCCGAAGATATTCCACTGGACATCGTATATGAAGATGCTGCCTTGTTAGTCATTAACAAACCAGCCAATTTTGTGGTTCATCCCGGGCACGGAAACTACACAGGTACGTTGGTAAACGCCTTGGCATTTCATTTCGAAAATTTACCTATGAACAGTTCGGAGCGTCCCGGATTAGTGCATCGTATTGATAAAGATACCACAGGACTTTTGGTGGTTGCTAAAACCGAAGTGGCTATGACGCATTTGGCGAAGCAGTTTGAAGACAAAACTTCCGAAAGAGAATATATTGCATTAGTATGGGGAAATGTAAAAGAAGAGGAGGGAACCATCACCGGAAACATTGCTCGACATGTTAAAGACCGCATGCAAATGGCAGTTTTTGACGACCCCGAAGTGGGCAAACATGCTGTGACGCATTATAAAGTATTAGAACGTTTTGGCTATGTTACCTTGATTTCTTGCAAACTAGAAACAGGTCGTACGCACCAAATTCGCGTGCACATGAAACATATTGGACATCCTTTGTTTAATGACGAACGCTATGGCGGAAATTTAATCTTGAAAGGTACTACGTTTACCAAGTACAAGCAATTTATCGATAATTGTTTTAAAACCCTACCTCGTCAAGCGCTACATGCTAAAACATTAGGATTTATTCATCCCACTACTGGATTGATGATGCGATTTGATACTGAAATCCCAAAAGACATGGCAGATTGTATTGAGAAATGGAGAAACTATTCCAAATCGAATGCTTCTGAAGAGGAGTAAAATAAAGCCGTCTCAAATTTTGTTTTGAGACGGCTTCTTTTAAAAAATTAACGAACTAGGTTTATTGTAAATTTATTTTTTATTTTGCTAAGATGGTCACCCCGTTTTAATGTCCTATCTTATTCTCTATAATTAGATAATATACTGCTTAATCAGTGTTTTGAATACTTCTCGTTTTTCTTGGAGTTTTATCGTCTTTATTATTGTTTTCTAGATTACCTGATATATTTAAAAAATGCCATTGGTTATCCTTCTGAAGACCGTAACTGATGATTACTTGCCCATCCCAATCGTCATGCAAATAATAATCTGTCAAATCTAAATATACTGTTAATTCTAAAACATTATTATCTAATATTTTAGAATTTAAAATATCTACTAAATCAAATTCATCTAATTTTTTAAAAGTCCAGCCGCTAACAGATTTTCCTAATAAATCATTCATTATTTGATTCTTGTCTGGAAATGTTATATTCCTAGGGTTAATAGTAGGTAAATCATTATTTTTAGATTGATTGTTGTTAATACTTTCATTTTGATTGTTATTGTATTCCTTTTCATTTTGTTTACAAGAGAAAATTAAAAAAGCTAAAAGTAATAGTGTCAGTTTATTTTTCATAGTTTATATTTTTACGTGTTAATTAATTCAACAGATTTAAATTTATATTATTACTTTATGGGTTGTTTTTATCAATAACAGAACTTAACACCCACTTATCATTTATCCACTGATAAACTAATTTTAAAGGTAAATTCCAACACATATGTGGTTGAAGTGAAATATTTATATTTATCGTTAAAGTATTGTTG
>CAISUR010000198.1 GCA_903888655.1 uncultured Bacteroidota bacterium
AAATCCAAACTGCTCATTACCTACTTCTGTTATATGCTCCATGAGATAGTTGACCGATAATTTTGGATCCCAATCAACCTCGCCTAAAATAGCCACATCAGAACCGAACTTATCCCCAATTTCTTTATGCACATTAAGAAGGTTGGGTTCTGGGCAAATGTCATCCCCCATAAAAAGAACCCTCTTTCCCTTGGCTATTCTGACTGCTGAATTTCTGGCGCTTGCTGCTCCTCCGTGTTTATTTTTTAATATCTTTAGCGGCAAACCTTTAATTGTTTTCAAATAAGCTAGAGTTTTATCTGTTGAGCCGTCATCGGATACAATAATTTCATAATTAAATTTAGTTTTTCGATCTAATTCTTTCCATGACTTAAAAAGTCTTTCCAATAAATCAATACGATTATAGGTGGGTATGACTACCGAAATCTCAATTGTCATATTTCGTTACTCTTCCATTCCAAGATTTTTGCTTTTTTGCCATCTCCAAACATCTTGACACATTCGCACAGTATCTAAATTTGCTGACCAGCCAAGTATTTTTTTAGATAAAGATGGCTCAGCATAATACTCGGCAAGATCACCCAGCCGCCTTGATGTTATCTCATAGGGAATTTTTTTATTTGATACTTCAGTAAAGGCTTTTATCAATTCCAGAACGCTTAAGGGTTTCCCGGTACCAAGATTGACTGTAATTAAATCTGGGGCTAAATTTATTTTATTTAATGCTGCAATATGGCCTTCTGCTAAGTCTTCCACGTGGATGTAATCACGAAGTCCTGTCCCATCTGGCGTGGGATAGTCGTTACCGAAAATAAAAAGTTTCTCTCGTAATCCCATAGCGACTTGCGCAATATAAGGCATTAAATTATTTGGTGTTCCCTTAGGATCTTCGCCAATAAGTCCGCTTTGATGCGCGCCCACAGGATTAAAATACCGCAAGATAGCAATTGACCATGACGTGTCAGATTTTTTTAGGTCTCGCAAGATATCCTCTATCATCAGCTTTGTCTGACCATAGATGTTAAAAGGTTTGAGTGGCGTATCTTCTTTGTATTGCACAACACCTGGGTCGCCATATACGGTCGCCGAGGATGAAAACACAATTTTTTTGATTCCAGCTTTTTGCATGGCTTCAAAAAGTTTAATACTCCCCACCACATTATTATCAAAGTAACGAAGTGGTTCTTTTTCTGATTCACCAACCGCTTTAAGTCCTGCAAAGTGAATCACAGCATCTATTTTCTGATCACTAAATAGCTTCTCTAATAATGGTTTGTCTCGAATGTCGCCTTCGATAAAAATAGGTCTCTTATTTGTAATTTTTTCGATACGGTCGATGACGGAGAGCTTGCTATTCGATAGGTTGTCCAGGATCACAACTTCGTAACCTGCTTCGAGTAACCTCACCACGGTATGGGATCCGATGTAACCTGTTCCACCTGTGACGAGAATTTTTTTCATGGAAATTATTTAGCTTGAGTGATGTTCGCTAACACCGTTTAGC
>CAISUR010000199.1 GCA_903888655.1 uncultured Bacteroidota bacterium
CACCAAAACAGCAGTTTTGTATTCAATCATTTTAAGATATTCCGGAATAGTTACATCGTCTCTTTTTTCAAAATCGACGTCATATTGTTGTCCTTCGCAAACTTCCAAAGCTGTTTTGCTAAATAATTTTGCCAAGTCTCTAAAAATGGCTGGTTCATATTCTTCAAAATGTTGGTAGGCTACTATTAACATCGCATCACCAGACAGAATTCCGGTATTGATATCCCATTTTTCATGAACCGTTTCCTGGCCTCTTCGCAAAGGGGCATCGTCCATAATATCATCATGCACTAGCGAAAAATTATGAAAAACTTCAATAGCAGTTGCTGCAGCCAATGCTTTTTTACAATCTACATCAAAAACTTCAGTAGCCATTAATGTTAAAATGGGACGCATTCTTTTCCCTCCAAGAGTTAAAATATATTCAATGGGTTCGTATAGATTTTTAGGCTCTTTGGCTAAATTCAACTCTGTAAAATAATCTGAAATAAGTTCTTGATAGTGAGAAAGTGCGTGCATTAATTCTGCTTTTAAAGTTTAATTTTTAGGGCTGTACAAAGAAAGTCAAAAAACTTGAAACCTGAAACTTGAAACTTTTCAAATGTTAAATTTGTGTAAATACTTTGGAAACTATTTTAGTATTAAAAGTTTCCAATCTATATTTGTACTCGAATTTAAAATAATAATGAAAGAAAAAATCATCAAAAAAGCAACAGATATGTTTTTGAAACTAGGTTTCAAGAGTGTAACTATGGATGATATTGCATGCGAAATGTGTATTTCTAAAAAAACGATTTACAAATATTTCCACAATAAAGAAGTTTTAATTGAAGAAGGTACAGAAGTAGTACATCAAAAAATCCATAAATTAATGGATGAAGTCGTTGCAAAAAACTTTAATGCGATTGAAGAAAACTTTGAAATTCGTAAAATGTTCAAAGAAATGTTTCAATCTTTTGATCATTCCCCTGCTTATCAGCTTAAAAAACATTATCCTGAAATTTATGCCAAAATGATTGCCAATGAAATAGAAGATTGCAATCACATGTTTACCCAAAACGTTTTAAAGGGAATACAACAAGAGCTTTATCGCCCTGAAACCGATGTTGAAACAGTAGCACGTTTCTATTACACTTTGATTTTTTCAATAAATGAAAACACTCAATTAGAAAAAGAAGCCTACGAACTTGAAGGGAAAGCGCTAGAATATCATACTAGAGCAATTGCTACTCCAAAAGGAATTATTGAACTCGAAAAACAATTATCAACTCTAAATATATAATCATCAATCCATGAAAAATAAATTAGTATTAATCATCTTCTTATTTGCAAGTTTTTTACAAGCGCAAGATAACAAACCGCTAACTTTAAAGGATGCAATTAGCTATGCTTTACAAAATAAAGCCGATGCTAAAAAAGCAAAACTTAAGGTAACCAATAGTGAATATCAAATTCAAGAAGTTCTTTCTAGAGCCTTACCTCAAATTTCTGCAAATGGGAATATTACCTATAATCCAGATATTCAAACAACTTTTTTAGATGCTGGTTCTTTTGGTGGACAACCTGGCTCAATAATAAAAGCCAAACTTGGTCAAACTTGGACTTCAACAGCAGGACTTTCGTTAAATCAAGCCATTTTTGATCAATCGGTTTTCGTTGGATTAAAAGCGGCAAAATCAACAAGAGAATTCTATCAAATCAATGAACAATTGACAGAAGATCAAATCATAGAAAGAGTAGCAAGCGCCTATTACCAAGAATATGTGCAACGACAAAAATTAACAGTTATTGATAGCACTTTCAAAAATACAACTAAAATCAAAACCATAGTAAAATCG
>CAISUR010000200.1 GCA_903888655.1 uncultured Bacteroidota bacterium
AACAAATCCAATAATGGAGAGTCCAAGTCCAACAAAGCTTCCGTTAAAGTCAGATAAGTCGGCATATTTTGTTCCTCCAAAGGCAAACCTGTATTTGGCTTGCGTTGTAAGATAAAAATCAGGATGGTGTTTTTCAGAATAGAGACAATAAGATGCCTCAAAACCTGGCTCGACAATGTAGAGATAATTCGATGCAATCTTTCTCGGAACATAAATTTTTCCGTACCTTCCATTTTTTTCTACTTTATCATCATTATCGGCAAGCACTGAAATGGCAATCCCATTATTTAGCGTTGCTCCTATTCTAAATTTCTCAGTTTGAATAAAATCATATTGATTCAGCCAACCAATTTCATAATAATTAATTATGGGAGTTCCCATATCAAAATTATAAGTATTATTGATGATTTTTTGATCATATGAAAAATCTAAACCCGTCCCCCAATGATGAGTGAGGCCCTTATGAAAGCAGTAGCAAATGCTTATGAATAAGTAATTTATTTATAGATACATAGGTGATTAAGAAAGTGTATCTTTAAAAACAAATTCTACACCTTCATTCTAACTTGATTGAGTAATCATACTTAACTTTTCTTTTTTATAATAAATGCCCCAATCAGTGTCGGACATCTTGGGGCATTTGCAATTAATTAATTCGGAGTTCAATAAAAATCTTTTTCATCCGTATCTTGTATTTTGTACTTTTATTTCACCAAAGTCATTTCGTCTACAATGTGTTTGGCACCTGAGAAATTCTCAATCACCCACAAAACATAACGAATATCTACGTTGATGGTTCTTTGAAGTTTTTTGTCGAAGATTACATCGCCTGCCATGGCTTCAATGTTTCCGTCGAAAGCGATACCAATTAATTCACCTTTTCCGTTTAGCACTGGTGAACCCGAGTTTCCTCCTGTAATATCATTATCGGTTAAGAAATTCACGTGAAGTGAACCGTCTTTATCTCCATAACGACCGTAGTCTTTGTTTTTTGCCATATCCAAAACTTTGGTCGGCAAGTCAAATTCTTCGTCTCCTTTTTTGTATTTTTTAACTTGACTGTCTAAGGTAGTATAGTTGTTAATGGCAACTGGATTGCGTTTATCTGCTGGTAAAGCGCGCACTTTTCCGTAGGTTAAACGCAACGTTGAATTCGCATCTGGATATTTAATATCGCCAATTTTTGACTCTCGCAAACCTTCTACTAACAAACGGAAGGAAGCTCCATAATCGTTTTGAGCCTTAGCAATTTCGTCTGATTTTGAATTGAAATGCGTAATCATATTATTGGATAAAGCATAAATAGGATCGTTATCTAACATGCCTTGGCTTGGTTCTTGCAAGAATGCTTTCACTCGATCTAACGAAGAAAACAGACTCAAATCAACTGCAGAATTGACATATTTTGTGTAATCATAGCTGTTTTCTTCACCAATTTTCTTTACCATTGGTGCGATATTATATCCGGTAGATTTAGTAGCATACAACTTCAATTGAGCCGCTAAAATATCTTTCTCTGCTGGCAAATATAAATCTTCATAAAATTTAGCAGCAAATTCTATGATTTGAGGCGTCATTGTGGCGCGTTTTGCCGCATCTGCTTTTACATAACTATCTAATTGTTTTCCTAAAGATCGGGCCACTGGACCCAGAGCTGAAGTTCTGAATAATTGTTGCAAATAGTTATCGTGACGCGCTTTCTCGTTGGTTAAACCATAGAACTTGTTAATGGTTGCCACTACGTTTCCGTATTTTGCTTTGTTTTCGGCTTTGTTGGCCCATTGGTCAAATTTAGCTTCTTGAGCTGCTTTTGATTTTGAGGTTTGGGCTTTAGACAAGGCGTCAATCATTCCTTGACGGTTTTTCCAGTAGTTGGCTGTTGAAGCATATTTAGAAGCATATACCAAACGAAGTGCAGCACTCAATTCCATATATTTCTTCATGTTGTCCATTCCGGTTTTGGCACCTTCTACCCAAGCCGGATAGGCAAATTTTACGTTTTGCTCAATTCCACCTGCTGGCATCCAACGGTTGGTTCTTCCAGGATAACCTAAAATCATCGCAAAATCACCTTCTTTTACTCCGTTTAAATTCACAGGCAAATAATGTTTTGGTTGTAATGGAACATTGTTTGCAGAATAATCGGCTGGATTTCCATCTTTATCGGCATACACTCTAAACATGGAGAAATCGGCTGTTTGGCGTGGCCATTCCCAGTTGTCGGTATCGCCTCCAAATTTTCCTAAGCTTTCTGGTGGCACTCCTACTAAACGCACATCTTTGTAATCTTGATATACAAAATAGTAGTACTCATTTCCTTGAAAGAACGGACGTACCGAAACGGTGTATTTTCCGCCTTCGTTGTTTTCTTTTTCAATTAAAGCGATTTCAGCATTGATGGCTTTTTCTCTATCCGCTTCGCTCATTGATGGGTTTACTTTAGCTAAAATACGTTTCGAACAATCGTCCATACGAACAAAGAACCGAACGTACAGGCTGGATGGTTTTCTTTCGTCAGCTCTGTTGGCTGCCCAGAAACCATCTTTTAGTAAATTGTGTTCTGGTGTAGAGAGTTCGGCAATTCCGTCGTATCCACAATGGTGATTGGTTAATACCAAACCGTCTTTAGAGATAATTTCAGCCGTGCAACCGCCATTGAATTGCACAATAGCATCTTTCAAACTGTGGTGGTTGATGCTGTAAATCTCTTCTGCTGTCAATTGCAAACCCATTTTTTGCATGTCGCGGTGATTCAAACGTTCAATGAACATTAAAAACCACATTCCTTCATCGGCTTTTACACTCATTGGGATGAGCATGATGGCAGCGATTAAGGATAAAATAATTTTTTTCATCTTAAAATATTTAAGTTAATTGTTTGTAAGCTAATAGTCTGCGAAAAATGAAATAGGTTACACTTTAAACAGCCTATTTGCTAAAAATAGTGTTGCGAATTTAGTGATTTTTGAGGATTTAACAACAACCGAATCTAAGGATTTATCAAAAAACAAAAAAGCCCCGAACAATCCGGAGCTTTAATTTGATTTTATTTTTATTACAAACCGTGACTGTTGTCTGGCTTTTCATCTTCTACATTCAGCATTTCCCAAAGTTTGTCTTTTAACTCAGTTAATCCTTGTTGAGCTACGGAGGAAATGAATAGATAAGGAATTCCTAATTTAGAATTGTCCAACAATTGTTTCATTTCAGCTTTCAACTCGTCGTCAAGCATGTCGCATTTAGAGATGACTAAAAGACGGTCTTTATCTAACATTTCTGGATTGTAACGACGCAATTCGTCCAATAGAATTTCGTATTCTTTTTTGATATCGGCAGCATCTGCCGGAACTAAAAACAATAACGTTGAATTTCGTTCAATATGACGCAAAAAGTAATGTCCTAATCCTTTTCCTTCGGCTGCACCTTCAATAATTCCTGGAATATCGGCAATGACAAACGATTGAAATTCTCTATAGGCTACAATTCCTAAATTGGGTTTTAAGGTTGTAAACGGATAATCGGCAATTTTAGGTTTGGCAGACGTTAATACTGAAAGTAAGGTTGATTTTCCGGCATTTGGAAAACCTACTAAACCAACATCGGCTAAGACTTTAAGTTCTAAAATAACATCCAATTCGGTAGATGGCATTCCGGGTTGCGAATATCTTGGTGTTTGGTTAGTAGAACTCCTAAAGTGCCAGTTTCCTAAACCTCCTTTTCCGCCTTGTGCCAAAATGCGTTCTTCGCCGTGTTCGGTAATTTCGAAAAGAATTTCACCCGTTTCGATGTCTTTTACCACAGTTCCGAGAGGCACTTCAACATATTTGTCTTCGCCATCGTGGCCTGTACTCCTAGAGCTTCCTCCATCACCACCATGACCAGCGCGCATGTGTTTGACAAACTTCAGATGAAAAAGAGTCCAAAGATTTTTGTTTCCTTTGATGTAAACATGTCCGCCACGACCACCATCACCACCATCGGGACCTCCTTTTTCAATAAATTTTTCTCTGTGTAAATGCGTAGAACCCTTACCTCCTTTTCCGGAAGTAACATATATTTTTACGTAGTCAACGAAATTCCCTTCTGTCATTTTAATTAGTGTTCAGTTGTCAATGTTCAGTTGTCAGTTATTTAGGTTATCTAAAAACTTATGGCTACTATTAACAACAATTTAATTTGTAAATGCATCTTATCAATAATCTATAAAAAACTGAATAATAGCATTAGGTATTTATTCAAAATTATTCAAAAACATTAATGAATTGTATTTTTTGTAAAAAGCAACATGTAAAATAAATTTATTTTACAAAAAAAGAGCCTAAATCCCTATTTCGGAATTAGCTCCTTTTCTGTGTGCAAATATCTGAAAAAAAAATGAATGCTCGAAACTTTATATCAGTCAATAAATTAGACTATAATTTATCGAAAATCTCGTTCAATCGTTCGTTCACTTCTAAAATGGTTCCGATACCGTCAACTGCATGAAATTTTCCTTGCGCTTTGTAGTAATCCATTAACGGAGCTGTTTTTTGATTGTATTCGTCGTAACGGTTTCTGATTTTTTCTTCGTCTTGATCGTCGGGTCTTCCTGAAGTTTTTCCTCGTTCCAACAATCTAGCTACCAATATATTATCATCTGCTTCTAGCGCTACAGTTGCTGTAATGCTTTGTACTTTTGATTCTAGAAATTTATCTAAAGCTTCGGCTTGCGCCAATGTTCTTGGAAAACCATCAAATAAAAATCCGGCCGAGTGTGGGTTTTTATCTACTTCACTTTGCAACATTTGAATGGTTACTTCATCAGGAACTAAATCGCCTTTATCCATATAGGTTTTGGCTAATTGTCCTAACGCTGTGTCATTTTTGATATTGAATCTAAAAATATCACCTGTAGACAAGTGGGTTAAATTGTATTTTTCTTTTAAAAATTCAGCTTGTGTGCCTTTTCCTGCACCTGGCTTTCCGAAAAGAACGATGTTGATCATTTTTTTAAGTTTATGAGTTTAAAAGTTTAGTGGCTTACTGAATACTATTCACTGTAAACTGAATACTTTTTTATTGTGCTAATTGGTATACGTCGGCTAAGTTTCTGCCTAAACCATCGTAGTCTAAACCATATCCAACGATGAATTTATTTGGGATTCTGATGCCTATGTAATCGATTTTAATATCTTTTTTATACGCTTCTGGTTTGAAGAATAAGGTGGCTATTTTTAAATGTTTTACACCTTTTGATTTGAAAAGGGCTTTTAATTCTTCAATGGTGTTTCCAGTATCTACAATATCTTCGACGATTACAACGGTTCTTCCTTCCAAATTTTCGTTGATTCCAATCAATTGTTTTACATCATTGGTAGATTGAGTTCCTTCATACGAAGCCATTTTCATGAAACTCACTTCACACATTCCTTTGTAATGTTTCATTAAATCAGATAGTACCATAAAAGCACCATTCAGAATTCCTACAAAAACGGGAGTCTCATCAAAAAAATCGTCGTCCATTTGTTTGGCCATATTGCTTATCGCAAAATCAATCTCTTCGGCAGAAATAAAAGGCTCAAAAGTTTTATCGTGAAGATGAATCATGGTGTGTTGTTTTTAAAAATAAAGAGGCAAATTTACGAACTAATAACTATTTAGTAACAAGTATTTTGACTTTTTTGCTAATTTGATATATTTACCAAATGAATGCAACATTATAATCAGATCGAAAAATCTCGGCACACAGAAAAAATAGAGAAGACAATAAGAGCTTTATCTTTACACATCCTGAACATTTGACTGATTTGACTGAAATTGCATTCAATACTCAAGACCAAAACCATTATAAAGCGAGTTGGATTTTAGTATTAATTTGTGAAAAACGCATGGAGATATTTGTATCATTTGTAGACGATTTTTGAAAAGTCTTACCGAATTTTAAAATTGATTCGGCACTTCGACCTACTTCCTAAATTTGTTTATTTTTAACTAAAAGTAAAAAAGTTTCGTTGACCGAATTCCAAGAAGAAAAAATTATCGAAACCTGTTTGAATCGATTAATTGACACCAATTTAAACACTACAGCAGCCTATTCGATGCATACTTTGTTCAAACTTGGCAAGAAATACGATTGGGTAAACGACGAGTTAAAACTAATTCTTTCAAGAGATTTAAGTAATCAAACGTCAGGTTATCAATTTGCCGAGAAAAATATCTTAAAGAGATTTAAAATTTAATTTTTTAACAACACTTTTTCTGAAATCATTTTATTAGTAATCTCCTCGCAATATTGTCTAATCCCATCAAAATTAGTATATCCTCTTGCATACCAGGCTGTTTTTTTTGTATCCTTATTGATAGCAAATACCTCTTGACTAAAAGAAACACCATAAGCACCATAATTATACTTATCATATTTAAAAAAAATAATCCCATCGTTCTTGTTTCTATCGCAAATTGGACTTAATTCATCTATTATAGATTTTTTTTCATCATTCAATTTCAACACATCCTGTTTAATTTCAAACAAGTAAAAATCCGCTTCAATATTATTGTTAATAAGACATTCGCTTAACTTTCTCTGAAAACGTTTTGAGGTTGATTCGGTTATCGAGTTATAAGGAACTACTATCAATGGCTTTTTGAATGAAACAAAATTATCATCAACACGTTTAGTGATAACTTTAAAATTTGCACAACTTGCAAATAATATTAAAACAAATAAACTAAAAACTAATCTTTTTTTCATTTTAAAGTACTTTATCACTTTTTAATTTTTGTACCAACATGACAGCAGTTTTATTTACCGAATCTGAATACCAAGGAGAATACACATTTGATTTCCAAACTTCTTTATGTATTTTATAATCAAAGGCGGTAATTAAATAATTAAAATCTATTATACTTGTCATTCCATAACTCTCATTTAAAGTTACATGGGTCAATTTGAAGGTAAAAATAACATCAGCTGATTTATCATTAACAGCCTTTTCTACCATAGTTTTGATTTGAGATTCATTCATCTCATTCGAATCAATCACATTGATAAACGGATACATGCTAGATGATTCAAAAGCAACTCTTAATTCTTCAGCAAATTTATTGGCAATTTTCTGTTCTTTTTTCCCTGAATATATCAAATAAAATTGAGGATCTTTATACGGTTCTGAAAACAACGTATTATCTACTACAGAATACATACCTGGTTTTATGCAACTTTGAAGTTGAAAAACAATAAAAAATAAAAAAACAATTTTGCGCATAATTATAATTTATAACAAATATAAAAAAAAAATCACAAACCATTTAATCAAAATACACTTTCTTTACGTATTTTTGTATAAACATTACGTACAATGAATACTAAGCTCACTTTATCCCTAGAAAAAGAGGTTATAGAAAAAGCAAAAATCTATGCTAAAGGAACAGGTAGAAGTTTATCTGAAATGGTGGAGAATTATTTTAGAAGTTTGGTTGAAAAATCAGTAAAGAATAATTATGATAGCAATGATATAGATGAACGATTAAAAAAAATTACTGGAATTGTAACTTTGCCTGATGATTTTGACCTAGAAAAAGCAAAAGAGGAACACCACAGAGAAAAGTATGGTATATGAAAAATATTTTTCTTGACACCAATGTTTTGATGGATATTCTAGCCAATCGACAACCATTTTATAAATCATCATCTGAAATTTACAAACTTGGATTAAGTAAAAAAGTTACTCTTTTTACTTCATCAAACACCATTTCTACAATACATTATTTATTAAAAAAATTCACTAGTGAAGAAAACATAAGGCAATCTTTAGAGGAAGTTACTGCCATTGTTTCAATTATTGCTGTAGACATAAATATCATAAAAAAAAGTTTAAAATCCAACCATAAAGATTTCGAAGATGCTATTCAAATTGTTTCAGCTCAATCTATTAATGATATGTTTTGCATCATAACTCGGGATAAAAAAGATTATAAAAATGCCGAAATTAATGTTTTCACACCCGATGAATTTTTAACCAATATAAACTCATGAATTATTTCTCATCCGATTTTAAACTGGGAATTCTCGGTGGCGGTCAATTAGGCAAAATGCTGTTGGCTGAAACCCGAAAATTCGACATTCAAACTTATGTTATCGATCCAAGCGCAGCAGCACCGAGTCAATTTGGAGCTACCCAATTTTTTATGGGTGATTTGATGGATTTTAATGCCATTTATGAATTTGGAAAGAAAGTCGATGTATTGACCATAGAAATTGAAAATGTAAATTTGGACGCTTTGGATCAACTGGAAGCAGAAGGATTGGCCATTTATCCATCACCTAAAACATTAAGATTAATTCAGAATAAAGGTCGTCAAAAAGATTTTTATGTTGAAAATACTATTCCAACTTCAACTCATCAGCGATTTGGGGATTTGAATCAATTAAAATCGAAAATCGAAAACCTTGCCTTTCCTTTTGTTTGGAAATGTGCGCAATATGGGTATGATGGCAATGGCGTTAAAATAGTTCGCAATGTAACTAATTTAGAAAATTTACCCAATGTTGAGTGCATCGCTGAACAAATGGTTCCGTTTAAAAATGAATTGGCGGTTATTGTCGTTCGCTCGGTTTCAGGTGAAGTAAAAACGTATCCAGTTGTAGAAATGGAATTCCATCCCGAAGCCAACCAAGTAGAATATGTGATTTGTCCTGCTCGAATTGATGAAAAAGTTGCAAAAAAAGCAACAGAAATTGCTCTAAAAGTTTCAGAAGCGTTTAATCATGTAGGATTATTAGCCGTAGAAATGTTTCAAACAGAAGATGACGAAATTTTAGTAAACGAAGTGGCACCACGCCCACACAATTCAGGACATTATTCGATTGAAGCAAGCTATACCTCGCAATTTGAAAATCATTTGCGTGCGATTTTAAATTTACCTTTGGGAAACACCGCTAGTAAAGTTGCCGGAATTATGGTAAATTTGGTCGGTTCAGCAGGTTTTTCGGGACCAGTAATTTACGAAAACATTGAAAAAATAATGGCAATTGATGGTGTAACGCCACATATTTACGGAAAAAGAGAAACAAGACCATTTAGAAAAATGGGGCATGTTACGATTGTAAATGAGAATATGGAGGAAGCAAGAAAAATTGCAGAAGAGGTTAAAAACAGTATTCGAGTGATTAGTTAAAACAAATGGTTTAATGTTAGAAACAATTAAAAAAAGTATCGTTTTTTTTGTATTATTTACTCTAATACAACTAATTCCTCTACTCAAAAATTTTACTGATAATTTTAGACCTAATGTTTATAGAGGCGTAGGGTTTCCTACAACCTTTCTTCTTCAAAATGAAGTTTATACGAACAATTTTTTTGTTAATTTTTCATTATATACTATAACATATTATACTATTTACTGCTTTAGAACAAAACAAAACATTTTTAAATTACTATTAAATATCTTTACAATAAATCGACTTAAAAAATTCTTGAAATTACTTACATATTCAATTATAATATTCACACTAACTCAATTTTTACCATATATAATTCATTTTGAAAACAATTTCGAACATTGTATAGGTTTCCCAAATAAAGTATATTATGTTTATAATGCTCAATGTTATTATGATACTTTTTTTGAACCTCTTCTATTAATTGTCAATTTCATAGTTATTACAATATTTACATTTTCATTTTATTTCTTAATTAAGATTTTTAAAACTTTATTCAAGAAACTTAAAACCCAAAAAAACCATGAGCAAAGTAGCCATCATAATGGGAAGCATCTCCGACATGCCCGTGATGCAAGAAGCCATCGATATCTTAAAAGGATTTGACATCGAAACCGAAGTCGATATTGTTTCGGCGCATCGAACGCCCGATAAATTATTCGATTTTAGTAAAAATGCTCACACTCGTGGCATCTCAATAATTATTGCTGGTGCTGGTGGTGCCGCGCATTTACCCGGAATGGTCGCTTCGATGTCGCCTTTACCTGTAATTGGCGTTCCTGTAAAATCGAGCAATTCTATCGATGGTTGGGATTCGGTTTTATCGATTCTTCAAATGCCTGGTGGAGTTCCAGTAGCAACGGTGGCGCTAAACGGAGCTAAAAATGCCGGAATTCTTGCGGCACAAATCATCGGAAGTCACGACAAATGTGTGCTGGACAAAATCATTTTCTATAAAGAAAGTTTGAAAGAAGCTGTAAATAAAGCTTCGAAAAATTTAAAAAAATAATGAAACACAATATTATGGATAAATCACAATCCTCTGAATCAAATACTAATGTCGTACGGACAGGTCGCGACCTGTCCCTAACAAAAACATTCAACACCAAACACAAAACTGCACCATTTTCGCAAATAAAATTGGAAGATTACCAACCTGCTTTTATAGAAAATATCGCAAAAGCAAAAGCTGAAATTGATGCTATCATCAATAATCCTGAAGTACCAACATTTGAAAACACCATCGTGGCTTTAGATTTTTCTGGAGAACCATTGGATAGATTATCTTCAATTTTCTTCAATTTAAATTCGGCCGAAACGTGTGACGAAATGCAGAAAATCGCTCAAGAAGTTTCGCCGTTATTGACTGAATTTAGTAATGATATCGCGTTAAATGAAGATTTATTCAAACGGGTAAAAGCGGTCTATGATCAAAAAGACAATTTGACTTTAACACCTGAACAAGCTACCTTATTAGACAAAAAATTCAAAGGATTTTCTAGAAACGGTGCCTTGCTTAATGAAGAAGACAAATTAAAATTACGAGAAATCGATACTGAATTAGCCAAACTAAAATTGACGTATGGCGAAAATGTTTTGGCCGAAACCAATAATTATCAACTGCATGTTACCAATGAAGAAGATTTAAAAGGCCTGCCTGATGGTGCTAAAGAAATGGCCACCAGTTTGGCAAAATCTAAAAACATAGAAGGTTGGGTTTTCACTTTAGATTTTCCGAGTTATTTGCCTTTTGTGACTTATGTTGAAAATCGTGAATTGCGCAAAGAAATGGCTATTGCAGCCGGAAAAAAAGCCTTTCAAAACAACGAATTAGACAACCAAGAAAATGTAAAACGAATCGTTGAATTGCGTCATAAACGAGCTAATTTGTTGGGTTACGAATCGCATTCTCATTTTGTTTTGGAGGAACGCATGGCGCAAAATCCGGAAAAAGTGCAAACCTTTTTAAATGATTTATTAGCCAAAGCCAAACCGGCAGCCGAACGCGAATTTGCCCAATTAACAGCTTTCGCCAAAGAATTAGACGGCATTGATCAATTGGAAAAATGGGACGGTTCGTATTATTCTGAAAAATTGAAACAAAAATTATTCAGTTTGGATGACGAATTGTTGAAACCCTATTTTAAGTTAGAAAACGTGTTGCATGGCGCGTTTACCATTGCAGAAAAGTTATACGGAATCACCTTCAAAGAAGTTTTTGATATTGACAAATACCACGAAGACGTGCAAACTTTTGAAGTTTTAGATGAAAACAACAATTTGGTTGCCATTTTCTACTCCGATTTTTTCCCGAGAAAAGGAAAACGAAACGGCGCTTGGATGACATCTTATAAATCGCAAGCGTTGAAAAACGGAATCAACGAACGACCACACGTTTCAATTGTTTGTAATTTTACTCCACCAACTGAAACCAAACCTTCACTCCTAACCTTCAATGAAGTAACCACTTTATTTCACGAATTTGGTCATGCATTACACGGCATGTTAGCCAACACCACTTATCCAAGTTTGTCGGGAACTTCAGTATATTGGGATTTTGTGGAATTACCAAGTCAAGTGATGGAAAATTGGTGCTACGAACCCGAAGCCTTAGCGTTGTTTGCAAAACATTATGAAACCGGAGAAATCATTCCGCAAGAATATGTAGAAAAAATCAAAGAAAGCGCAAGTTTCTTGGAAGGAATGGCAACCTTACGCCAATTGAGTTTTGGGATTTTAGACATGACGTATCACGGAAAATCACAAACTATTACTGATGTGAAAACCTTTGAAAAACAAGCCATGGAAGGAACCAGTTTATATCCAGATGTAGCTGAAAATTGTATGAGTACCTCGTTTTCTCATATATTTCAAGGTGGCTATTCTTCGGGATATTACAGTTACAAATGGGCCGAAGTTTTGGATGCCGATGCCTTTGCTTTTTTTCAAGAAAAAGGGATTTTCAATAATGAAGTCGCGACTAAATTTAAAGACAATGTACTTTCTAAAGGAGGCACGGAATTACCCATGGAATTGTACAAACGCTTTCGTGGTCAAGAACCGAAGGCTGATGCACTGTTAAAAAGAGCTGGACTACTATGAAGTACAAGTTACTAAATACGAAATTTGAAATAACCAAAATGACCAAAGTTTAGTGCTTTGGTTTTTTTGGTCTATTGCGTTAGGGATTGCAGCGAAAAGCCCACAACAAGGAGGAACGACGCCGTGAGGACTTGTAGCGGAAAGCCCGACCCAAAGGGGAACGCCCAAAAATAAATCATTATTGGTTTGATTTTTTATTTGTAAATTGTTGCTTTAAAAACAAACTTTCAGTTTTTTTTGAAAGTTTAAAAACTTTGTTATACCTTTGTACTATGGAATTCAGAGACGCTAAAAATAAATTTGTTCAAACCTGGGGTGCCTTGGGCAGTCAATGGGGAATTAACAAAACCATGGCTCAAATTCACGCGCTTTTAATGGTTTCACATGAGGCCGTTTCGATGGAAGACATTATGGAAGAACTGCAAATTTCTCGTGGTAATGCTTCAATGAACTTAAGAGCTTTAATGGATTGGGGCATTGTATACAAAGAATACAAAGCGGGTGAACGACGGGAGTATTTTACAGCCGAGAAAGATTTAGACGAACTGGCTGTAAAAATTTCGAGAGAACGCAGCAAACGTGAAATTAAACCCGCCTTAAAAGTATTGAAAGAAGTGTCGTCGATAAACTCTGATAATACGGCCGAAGAAAAACATTTTGTGGATCAAACTACCAAACTTTATGATTTTGTTTTGAAAGCGGATAACATGTTAGACAAAATGACGGAATATAAAGACAATTGGTTGGCACAGTTGGTTATTAAAATCATGAAGTAAAAAAATTTAATCAAAACTTTCATTTTTTTCTGAAAGTTTAAAATGACAAACAAATGAAAGCATTAAAAGTATTAAATACAATAGCATTAGGAATTCCTATAGTTTTTGCACTTTTGGGAATTATTGATAATGATTATTTTATTACAGCATTAATTTCAACAATGGCAACTGGATTCATTCAAGTGTTGACAGGTATTTTCTTTTGGTATGAGTATCCTAAAAACAAACCTATTAAAATTTATTTTTTACTGGTCGCAATATTCTTTTTATTCCTTTATGGTAAAGTTGGATTTGATTGGTTTTGGTGTATGCCTTTTATGTTGTGTCTATTTTTATCAATTTTAATTTATACAAAAAAATGAGTTTTCTTACCGCAGAATGGAATGATCTAGTACTTTTTAATTACGAAATAAATCCAAAAAATTTAGAAAATTACATTCCAAAAGGAACCGAAATCGATTTATGGAACGGCAAATGTTATATCAGTTTAATTGGATTTATGTTTGAAAACGTCAAAGTTTTAGGAATTAAAGTTCCTTTTCATGTCAATTTTGAAGAGGTCAATTTGCGTTTTTATGTAAAACGATTTGAAAACAACCAATGGAAACGGGGCGTTGTCTTTATAAAAGAAATTGTTCCAAAACATGCAATAACAATTGTCGCAAACACTTTATACAACGAACATTATCAAACCTTGAAAATGCGCCATTCAAGAACTGAAAATGATACTTCAAAAACATTTCAATATGAATGGTTTAAAGATTCCAAATTGAATTCCATTTCAATGACAACTAAAAAAAATGCAATTCCCATTGAATTAAATTCGGAGGCAGAATTCATAACCGAACATTATTTTGGCTATACCAATTTCAACAAAGAAAAATCAATTGAATATACTGTCACGCATCCAAGATGGGAACAATTGGAAGTGTTGGATTATAAAATTGAAGTAGATTTTGAAAGTGTTTACGGTACTGAATTTAAGTTTCTACAAGATTTGAAACCAAGTTCTTCATTTTTAGCATTGGGCTCAAAAATCACTATTGAAGGTAAAAAAACAATTAGATAGAATAATCATGAATTTAACAATTCCAAACTGGCTTATCATCACAAGTGGTTTAGGTCAAATTTTTACAGCACTTATTTATCCTTACATTAGACACCAAGTTTTTGACTGGTATAATGATGTAAAACAACTCAAACCATTAAACCAAGAAATTGCAAAAACCTACGGAAGATACATTCAAGGTTTGAACTTTTCTTTCGGTTTGATTGCCATTGTATTTACCAATGAATTAAAAGAACAAAGTGCTCTAGCGGTAGCCTTAACCGGATTAATCGCAGGGTATTGGGTTGGAAAAGTGGCTACTCAAATTGCTTACTACCCAATGTATGACATTCCGAAACGCACTTTATTTAAAGTCGGAAGTTATTTTATGAACACTTTATTTGTCTTATTTGCCCTAGTGAATACGATGCTTTTTATTCATAATTTAATAGGACACTATAAATTTTAAAAAACTAATGACAACAATAAATCTAATCACAAAAATAAACGCACCAAAACAAATTGTTTTTGACTTATCCAGAGATATTGACGTACATCAAAATTCGGCAAGTCAAACCCATGAAAAAGCTATTGAGGGTGTTACAACAGGATTGATACATTATAATGAAACGGTGACGTGGAGCGGCAAGCATTTTGGATTATATCTACAACATAAAAGTCGAATAACCGCAATGGATTTATACGATTATTTTGTAGATGAAATGGAAGAAGGCACATTTAAATCATTCAAACACGAACATTCGTTTGTAGAAAAAGACGGAAAAACGGTCATGATTGATACTCTAAATTACGAAACGCCGTTTGGAATTTTTGGACGTTTATTTGATAAAATACTTTTAAAAAAACATCTAACTCATTTCATTATTGAAAGAAATAACGTTTTGAAAAGATTAGCTGAAAATCAAAACTAAAATCAACCAACAAATAGGCACACTTTCGACCCAAAAAGAAGTATAATATTTATTTCGTTCAACCGATGAAAAATGTATAAACAATACCGTCATAATTCCGATTGGCAATACTAAAAATGATGAATTGGTCTTAACAAACTCAAGAATAATAAAAGGAATCACTAACAAAATCCCAAATAATTTCGTGTTGCTTATACCAAATTTTTGCGGTAATGTTTGCAATGATTTCGCATCTGTTTTACTATCTAAAATCTCAAATGGAATTAACAGACTTACTAGAATTAGAAATCGTTGTACGATATTGATGTAGAAATCCGGTTCAATTCGGTTCCGAATATGAAAAGGAATGTAAACAGAAACAAAAGTCACTACAAAACTAACAAGGAACATTTTTAACCAACCGTGCTTTCGCAAAAAAGGATAGATTAAAACCAACAATCCAGAAACTATAATTAGCATTTGAACGCTTCTTTTTAGCCATAGAAAGAAAAAAAGAAATCCAAAACACGAGAAAATTGTGACTGTTAAAATGCCCAAATATTTTTTGTGCTGAAAACGACGGGTAGTAAAAATTTTAAAATATTTTAAAAAATTATATCCAACCATAGTTCCAAAAAAAACACAACTCGGGTAAACAAAATTATGGCATAAATTAGTTGAAAAATCAGTAATATAAACTAAACACACAACAGCGATAGCTACATGTATGGAAGATTGAATATAAAAATCGAAAAGTCTCTTAAAAAAAAGCATGTTACAAAACTAATCATTCTGTTAATAAACCATGTTTTTAGTTAACAATTTCTCAAAATATTACCCTTTGTTTAACTTAAAAATAAAAGTTTAATAATTACTTTTGTATGCTTTAATTTGATCTATTTTTAGATTCTAAAACAACACACACAAACTTTATATTTATTATCATTAAATGAGAACAGACGCATTTGCATTACGCCACATAGGTCCACGTGAGACCGACCTACAACACATGTTTACAACCGTTGGAGTTGAAAGCCTAGACCAATTAATTTATGAAACCGTTCCAAATAATATCCGTCTGAAAAATGAATTGCAATTAGATCCTGCAATGACGGAATACGAATATTTATCGCATATACAGGAATTAGGAAAGAAAAACAAAGTATTCAAATCCTATATTGGATTAGGGTATCATCCCACAATAGTTCCCGCAGTAATTCAGAGAAATATTTTTGAAAATCCAGGTTGGTACACGGCTTATACTCCTTATCAAGCAGAAATTGCTCAAGGTCGATTGGAAGCTATTTTAAATTTCCAAACCACCGTTATCGAATTAACTGGAATGGAAATTGCCAATGCTTCTTTATTAGACGAATCGACTGCAGCAGCCGAAGCAATGGCCTTATTATTTGACGTTCGCACTCGCGATCAAAAGAAAAATAACTCCAATAAATTTTTCGTTTCTGAAGAAGTATTACCACAAACGATATCAGTTTTAGAAACACGTGCTACTCCAAAAGGAATCGAATTAGTCATTGGAAATCATGAAAATTTTGATTTTTCAACTGATTTTTTTGGTGCTATTTTACAGTATCCCGGAAAATTTGGACAAATAAATGATTACGCTGGATTTATTGCAAAAGCTAAAGAAAATGAAATTAAAGTTGCTGTTGCAGCTGATATTTTGTCGTTAGTGAAATTAACTTCTCCAGGAGAATTGGGTGCCGATGTTGTAGTTGGAACCACACAACGTTTTGGAATCCCGATGGGTTATGGTGGTCCACACGCAGCTTTTTTTGCAACTAAAGAAGAATACAAACGCTCCATGCCAGGAAGAATCATTGGTGTAACTATCGATGCAAACGGAAATCGTGCTTTAAGAATGGCTTTAGGGACTCGTGAGCAACACATTAAACGCGAAAAAGCAACTTCAAATATCTGTACAGCACAAGTGTTGTTAGCTGTTATGGCAGGAATGTATGCTGTTTTTCACGGACCAAAAGGTTTGAAATACATTGCCAATAAAGTCCATGCTTCGGCTGTAACTTTATCAGATGCTTTGAATAAATTGGGTGTCTATAACATCAATACTTCTTTCTTCGATACTATATCTGTAAAAGCAGATGCCTTAAAAGTGAAAGCTATTGCAGAAAAACAAGAAGTGAATTTCTATTATATCGATAGAGAAACGATATCAATTGCTGTAAATGAAACTACTTCTATTTCAGATATAAATCAGATTATTGCAATTTTTGCAGAAGCATTGCATAAAGATACTTTTACAATTAGTGAATTAACGAATGAAACATTAATTCCTGAAAGTATGGTAAGAACTTCAACTTTCCTGACACATGATGTTTTTAATAATCATCATTCTGAAAGTCAGTTGATGCGTTACATCAAAAAATTAGAGCGTAAAGATTTATCGTTAAATCATTCGATGATTTCCTTAGGCTCTTGTACCATGAAATTGAATGCAGCTGCCGAAATGTTACCTTTATCCATGGCAAACTGGAATAGCATTCACCCCTTTGCTCCTATCGAGCAAGCCGAAGGCTATCAAATAATGCTTAAAAAATTAGAGCATCAATTAAATGTTGTCACTGGTTTTGCAGGAACCACCTTGCAACCAAATTCGGGTGCTCAGGGAGAATATGCTGGATTGATGACCATTCGTGCTTATCATTTATCTCGTGGCGATCACCATAGAAATGTATGTTTGATTCCATCATCGGCACACGGAACCAATCCGGCTTCAGCTGCGATGGCAGGAATGCAAATTATCGTGACCAAAACTATGGAAAACGGTAACATCGATGTTGAAGATTTAAGAGCTAGAGCGATTGAACATGCAGAAAATCTTTCTTGTTTAATGGTTACTTATCCATCCACACATGGCGTTTTTGAAAGCGCTATTTGTGAAATCACACAAATTATTCACGATAATGGTGGATTGGTTTACATGGATGGTGCTAATATGAATGCTCAAGTTGGATTGACCAATCCTGCCACTATTGGTGCTGATGTGTGTCATTTAAACTTACACAAAACGTTCGCTATTCCTCATGGTGGTGGTGGACCAGGAGTTGGACCGATTTGTGTGAACGAAAAATTAGTACCTTTTTTACCAACTAATCCAATTATACCAACTGGCGGAAGTCAAGCTATTTCTGCTATTTCTGCAGCACCATTTGGTTCCGCTTTGGTTTGTTTGATATCCTATGGATATATCACTATGCTCGGCGCAGAAGGTTTGAAAGCCGCTACTCAATATGCCATTCTAAATGCTAATTATATGAAAGTTCGTTTAGAAGCCCATTATCCCGTATTATATTCTGGAGAAATGGGACGTGCAGCACATGAAATGATACTAGATTGCAGAGCATTCAAGGAAAAAGGCATCGAAGTTACTGATATTGCCAAACGTTTGATGGATTACGGATTTCATGCTCCAACTGTTTCGTTTCCAGTAGCAGGAACTTTGATGATTGAGCCAACCGAATCGGAAGATTTAGGAGAATTAGATCGTTTTTGTGACGCTATGATTTCCATCAGAAAAGAAATTGAAGCATCTTCAAAAGAGGAAACTAA